>JAJZRT010000003.1 GCA_021802595.1 Pseudomonadota bacterium | reverse complement strand
AATTATTCATCACTTCCTTATCGAAGACACGGGCCCGGGCCGGCAGGCGTTACTGCGGCGCCACGCCCTGAAGATAGGCCGTCACGGCCACCATGTCCGATGGCATCAGGCCATGGACCAGCGGCTTCATCATCGCGCCGGCCGGACGCTGATCGGTCTGCGAGAGGACGTGCAGCTGCTTGATCATGTAGTCCGCATGCTGCCCCGCCAGCCGGGGAAAGGTGCCGTTGCCCATGCCGGCCTGGCCATGACAGCCGGCACACGCGGCGACTTCTTCCTTGGGAATGCCGTTCTCGAAAATCGACTTGCCTTCGGCGACGAGGGCCGGATCGCCGGCGATGTTGGGCTTGTCCTTCTGTCCCGAGAAATACGTGGCCAGCCCCTTGATCTGTTCATCCGTCAGCTTGCGGGCGATCCCCCACATGTACTCGGAGCCTTCCGGATCGGAGCGGTTATGACTGCGGAAGTAGGTCAACTGGGCAACCAGGTAATCCTCCTGCTGGCCGGCCAGTTTGGGGAAATTCGGATTGATTGAATTGCCATCCATGCCATGGCAATTCGAGCACACCTGCATGGCAAGCGTTTTGCCATGCACCTGTGGATTGCCGAGGTCTCGCGAACGCTCAAGATTGGAGCACCCCCCAATCACAAGGCTCGCAATGGCCAATGCCAGGGTCGTATACAAAACCGTCTTCATGTTGATATTCCTCTTAAGTCAGAAAAAGTGTCCTGCCAGACCCTTTGCCTCGTCAGTAGGCACCCCAAACATAGAAGAACAGCGTGTCGTTGGCGCTGGCGTTGCGACCAACGCCGTTGTAGTTGCTGCTGACACCATTGATTTTCGTGTAATGCCAGTACTGGGCGCCGATGCGAAGGTACTGCATGGGGGTCCAGAACACCTCCGGAACCCAGACCGTTGTATCCGGGCTTCCGCTGGCGTTGAACGCAACTTCGTTTACCGTCGGATCTGTGTATAGACCCGCATCGGTGGAACCGGTGGTCTGCTGGTAGGCCAGGCTAGCGCCATACTTGGCGTTGTAGACGTAGGCGCCCTTGATCTTGAGTTCCTTCAGGGTATCGCTCGCATTGTTATGCCCGAGAGCAACCGGGTCACCCCAATTCACGTTTTCATGAATGTAGCTGACATGGGCGGTGACCGTGTGCGGATCGAGGATGTACTGGTACTGCGCGTCCAGCCCGTAATCCCGGTAGCGGTCTGTAGGCTGTGTGGTGTCGTTGTTCTCGTAAAGCTCAGCGGCCAGTCCCGAGGTCCCGACCATGAAGTTATGCGGCCCGATTTCCTTTGTATACGCAAACCGCCAATACGGCGCACCGTCCTTGATCCTGACGATGCCAGTATTGTCGCCGGGGTGCAGGAATGAGTAGGGGCCATTGGCTGTCCGGTATACCGAAAGCTCGCCATACAGGCTCGTGTTCCAGTAGGCATAGACCCCGGCACCCACTGCATTCTGGGCGAGTCCGCCGTCCAGCAGGGGGGATGCGGGCGCGCCCAGGGTAAACGTCGGTCCAAGATAGGGGTAGCCCCATGCTGGCGTGCTGTTCCAGACGTCCTGCATGCTCGGGTTGTTGTTGGCGAAGGCACCGACGATCAGGTCATTGCCGGGCGAGATGAAGCGATCCGCATAGCGGAGTTCGGAGTTGTCGGCATTCAGATGGCCCACCCAGTCATTGCTTCCGTTCTGGTGGTCATAGTGCGTGTAGGTCACCTGCGCGAATACCCCGAGGTTGTCGGTAATTTTCCCAGCCAGGAAAACGCTGCCGAAATCGAATACCGGCGTGCCGTTCTTGTGGAAAGTCGTGGTGTCCTTCACCCCGGTGGAGTCCCTGGGGTTGCGGACATTGGTGTAGTCGATGACCGCCATCACCGAGAGGGGAATCGAGCGGGCACCCAGCGTATAGCCGGTGAGCTTGAACAGGCGGCCGTAGGGCGTCAGTTCGGGAAACTGGCCGCCGGCGTGGCAGGCCAGGCAGTTCTGGCCGGTCTGCCGGGCAAAGGCTGGAAGCGCATAGCTGGGGAAAGACCACACTCCCAGCAAAACGAGCGTAGCTAATGCGGGGAGTATCTCCCGCACCTTCAGGATCCGGCGCCATACAAATTTGGTAATCACAGAGAGTCTCCCAAGCTGTCGACATTGAAAACGGGTTGTCCAGTCCACTCCAACCATGACACGGCCCACCGCAAGCGCTGCAAAAAACAACTACGTTGCAAAACAATCAAATATACAGACGACCTGTGTTGCACATCCGAACAGTCCAAATAATAGGATATTAATATCCCCTATACAATGAATGGACCGAAAAGAATCTATCGGGCACCCCTTCCCGCCCCGAATCCAGCAGATTTTTTAGCCTAGTACACTTCACCCGTGATTCCCGCATTGATTGCATCAAAACCACCCCATAAAAAAGGTTCATCGCGTTTTCCCGGGGAAACGCATCCTTGATTTTGAGGAAGAAGCAGGCTGGGTCGCGGAAGCCGTAGGCCATGCGCCTGATGACCTTGATACGGTTGTTCACGCCTTCGAGGATGCGGGTGCTCATCGGGAAACGGGACGAGGCGAGAATTCCGCGCAGGTATTTTTCAGTCGCTCGGCGAACAGGATGAGCGGGGCCAGCCCGCTGTCGATCGCCATGCGATACCCGTTTCGCCATCGTCGCGCACCCTCCGGCACACTGGGCGCGACCAGACCTCCTTCAAAGCGGACCACGGAACTCCTGACTATCGAAAGAAAAATGTAGTGCGAGTCCTATAAGAAACTGTATTGGGCGCATAAAATTTTTCATCTTCTTTTCCGCTTAGTAGCTATATTTCGCCCATTAGTTTGGGCCCTGAGTTCGTGTAACATTCGAACCGCATAATTCCCAATAATCTGGATCACGAGGAAGACAAAATGCAAGGGTTCATGAAGCTGGCTTTGCCGCTGATGGTTGCTGCTGCGCTCGTCGCAGGTTGCGGTGAAAAGAAGGATAAAGGGGGCGAAGAGAACAAACCTACCCAAGTGGCGGCGAAGGTCAACGGTACTGAATTGACTGTGTCGCAGGTGAACTATGCCCTGCAGCGCATTCCCAATCTTGACAAGGATCAGTCCAAGGCGGCGTCGCTGCAGGTGGTGCGCAATCTCGTGGACCAGGAAGTGCTGGCCCAGAAGGCGCAGGCCGATAAGCTGGACCGCGATCCTGTGGTATTGCAGGCGTTGGATACTGCGCGACGCCAGATTATGGCCGAGGCCTACATGAGCCGTGCACTCGGCACGACACCAGAGCCTTCCGATGCTGAAGTGAGCGATTATTTCAACAAACATCCCGAGCTTTTCACCAAACGCAAAATCTATCGCCTGCAGCAAGTCGCGATCAAGGCACCGGAGGGCAAACGCGAGGCGATCCGGAAGCAGCTCGCCGAATCAAAGACACTGAATGATTTTGGGGCGTGGCTGAAGGAGCAGAAGCTCCAAGTCCAAAGCTCGCAGGTTGTGAAGCCAGCCGAACAACTGCCAGCTACAATCTTGCCCCGCCTCGCTGAGATGCCGAACGGCCAAGCGCTGGTGGTGAACACGCCGGAGGGTCTCCTCGTGATCGTGGTGGCCGATTCGCAGGTGCAGCCAGTAACCCTTGAGCAGGCCAAGCCAGCCATCGCGCGCCTGTTGCAAAACGAGGCGCGGCAGAAGGCGGCCAAGGCCGAGCTGGACAGGGTGAAGGCGGCTGCCAAGATCGAGTACGTGGGTGAGTTTGCCGATGCAGGCAAGAAGGCGGCGGCTCCCGCTGAGCAGCCAGTTGCACCGGCAGCCAAAGCCGCCGCGCCTGCCGCACCCGCTGCTGACGCCGACGCGATCAGCAAGGGCGTTTCCGGTCTGAAGTGATGGCCTGACCGGCGCGGCGACGAGTCGCGCCGGTTTCGATATGTCTCCCATATTCGTCCGCAGCCTGCCGTTCGGGCTGTATATCGCCCTGCTTGTGCTCGAAGGCCTGTTGCCCGGCTGGGCGCCCGGTTTCGACGTGCGCTGGCTGTATCCGGTTAAGGCAGGACTGGTGGCGCTGGCGCTGGCAATGTTGTGGCGCCATTATGTTGAGCTCAGGTCGTATGGCCTGCCGCTGAAGCATCTGCTGCTGTCGCTGGCCGTCGGCCTGATCGTGCTGGTGCTGTGGGTCAATCTCGACACCGCCTGGATGCTGATGGGCGAGGCAGGCAAGGGTTACAACCCCACCGACGAAGCCGGCCGCATCGACTGGCTGCTGGTGGCGTTCCGCATCTCCGGTGCGGCGCTGGTGGTGCCGCTCATGGAAGAACTTTTCTGGCGCTCATTCCTGCAGCGCTGGATGCAGCAGACCGATTTTCTGGCGCTGGATCCGGCGCGGGTCGGCTTCCGCGCGCTGCTCATCGCCAGTGCGCTGTTTGCCGTCGAGCACGTGCAGTGGCTGGCCGGCCTGGTTGCCGGGCTGGCATATGGCTGGCTGTATATCCGGACGCGCAACCTGTGGGCGCCTGTCATTGCGCACGGTGTCACCAACGGGGGTTTGGGTGCCTATGTGGTGGCCACGGGTCACTGGAGTTTCTGGTGAGGCAGGCTGCGCTGTATAAAGGCCTGGCGGCCGGGCAGCGTGGCACATCCACCGCCGTTCGGCCTGAGCTCGTCGAAGGCCATGAGCATGTTATGCCCCTGACTATTTGCCCTTCGACAAGCTCAGGGCGAACGGTAGCGGGGTTGGATGGCTCGGCTCAACCGAGTTTTGGATGCGCTCAGTCCCCCACCCTTCGGCCTAAGCCTGTCGAAGGCCATGAGTACGTTTCGGCGCTGACCATTCGCCCTTCGACAAGCTCAGGGCGAACGGGGCTGAGGCAGGGGGATGCAGGGCGAATGGGTTTTGGATTGGGTGGTTCGGCACGAGCGGGCATCAAAACATTTCACGCTGGATTGATCGCCGTGCTGGGCGCTGTGCTCACCATGCCCGCACAAGCGAAGGAAGGCGACACCTTCCGCCCGTTTGTGTCCTACGGGACATTTTTCGACAGCAATCTTTTCCGTCTGGCCGACAACGAACTGCCGGGCACTCCGCGCGAAGACCGTTACAGCGTTCTGAGTGCCGGGCTGAATGTGGACTGGAAACCCGGTCGTCAGGAAATCGTGGCCAGCGCGACCAAAACCCGGGTTCGCTACAACCGCAACACGTTGTTCGATTCCGATGGCAACGATTACCAGGCCATCTGGAACTGGCGTTTGGGAAACCGTCTGAGTGGCAATGCCGGCGCGGCCAAAACGCTCAGCCAGAGTAATTTCGACAGCGTGGGCCAGATCAACAACCAGGTGAGCCGCAAGCGCCGTTTCGGCCGTGCCGAATGGACATTCCACCCGCGCTGGGCGATAGGCGGGGGCATCGAGGAAGTGGACTACGCCAACAGTGCGCTGTCACTGGCTTCGCAGGATGTCCGGACACAGGCGCGGGATATCACGTTGACCTACAGCACGCCCAAGGGCAGCACCCTGCGTGCGCAGGTGCGCAGGAGCGACGCCGAATACTCCAACGCCCAGTTCCTGAGCTTTGCCTCGTTTCTCGGGATCACGTTTCCAACCGAAGTGGCGGACAACAGCTACAAGCAGACGGAATACAACCTGCTGGGCGACTGGAGCGTGTCCGGCAAGCTGAAGCTGCACGGGCAGGCCGGCTGGGTGGATCGTCAATATCTGAATGTCCTGCGGGGAACATACAGCTTTTTTATTCCGCAGATCAAGGAACGCCCTGATTTCAGGGGCTTTGCCGGGCGGCTATCGGCAGACTGGTACGCTACCGGAAAAACGCTGCTGAGCGTATCGGTTTATCAGGAGCTGGGCGGCGCACAGGACATCAATGCCAGTTCGGTGCTGCAAAAAGGCGCGAGCGTGAACGGCGTGTGGCTGATGCGTGAAAAATGGCGTATGAATGCCGGAATGACCTACCTGAATCGCGATTTCAGGGGCGATCCGGGTGTCACGCTGCAACAGCGCAAGGACGACACATGGAGCACTTCGCTTTCGGTGAACTATATGCCAATCCAGGCCGTATCGGTGGATGTCGGCGTCAGCGCGGGGCGGCGGGATTCCAACATATCTGTTGAGGATTACAAATTTCACATGATCTTTGCTAACGTGAGGGCCGATTTTTAGGGAAACAGGACAAATCCTTCGACCGCCCCAGGTGGGGCGGCAGGTGGTTGATTCCGTTCGTGCTGAGCTTGTCGAAGCATGAACGGAACCAGCCTGTTCAGGGTTTCCTTGGCAGGTGGCCCCGTGGCGCAGGCAGGTATGGGTTTTGCTGTGAGTGCTGAGTTAGGGAAGCGCTGAACAAGTCCTTCGACAAGCTCAGGACGAACGGCAACTTGTTGATTCCGTTCGTGGTGAGCTTGTCGAACCATGAGCGGAATCAACTTGTTCAGCGCTTCCTTAGAAGACACAAGTTGCAGGGTTCAAGGAGTGATGGAGGACGGCCACGTGCAAGGCCAGCCATGTCAACCTTGAAGCTTGAAAAAATTGAAGCAGGAGAGCGGTCGCCATTGGAGCGTCCGCCGATTGGAGAGAGCAATGATCAGGTTGTGGCGTAGTGTGTGGATGCTGTGCGCGCTGCTGTTGGCGGCGCCCGTATGGAGCGCAGAAAGCGATTACCTCATGGGAACGGGCGATGTGCTGCACATCACCGTGTATGGCCAGCCCGATCTCACCACCGATGCGCGCGTGAGTGATAACGGCACCATCACCTTCCCGCTGATCGGTGACGTCAAGATGGCGGGCATCACCCCGGCTCAGGGCGAGACCGAGATTGCGGATCGTCTGGGCAAGGGTGGCTTCATCATCAAGCCCTTCGTCACCCTCAATGTGGTGCAATACCGCAGTCAGCACATCTCGGTGCTGGGCAGGGTGAACCGGCCCGGCCAATACACGCTGGAAAAAATCAGCCATGTGACCGATGCGCTGGCGCTGGCAGGCGGCATCATCAGCGACGGTGCCGACACCGTGACCCTGGTGCGGACGCGCGACGGCAAGACCAGCTACCACGACATCGACATGATCGCCCTGTTCAAGCCGGGGGGCGAAGCCAGCAACGAACTGGTCCAGGACGGCGACATCCTCAACGTCGCGCGCCAGCCGGTGTTCTACATCTACGGCGAAGTGCAGCGCCCCGGTTCATTCCGCCTGGAGCAGAACATGAGCGTCGTACAGGCCCTGTCGATGGGCGGCGGGCTCACCCAGCGCGGCACCCAGCGCGGCATCAAGATCCTGCGCCGCGACTCCAAGGGCGCGATGCAGGAACTGGACGCCCAGCTGGCCGACCCGATCAAGAAAGACGACGTGATCTACGTCAAGGAAAGCCTGTTCTGAGGACGCCACCATGAACTTCACCCAATTCCTGCTGATTCTGAATGCACGCAAGTGGATCATCCTCGGCGTGATGTTTCTCACAGTTGTCGTCACCGCAACCGTGAGCCTGTTGCTGCCGAAGGAATATACGGCCGCCACTACGCTGATCATCGATTCCAAGAGCAAGGATCCGTTTACCGGCCAGTTTCTGCCTTCGCAGATGTTCCCCGGCTACATGGCGACCCAGATTGACGTCATCAAGAGCGCGAATGTTGCGCAAAAGGTCGTGAGTGACCTGAAGCTGGCGGACAGTCCGGGCATCCGCAGGCAGTTCATGGATGCGACCAAAGGCAAGGGCACAGTCGAGCAGTGGCTGGGTGCTCTGCTCCTGCAGAAACTGGATGTGAAGCCCGCGCTCGAATCCAGCGTCATCACCATCGCGTTCACCGGAGCCGACCCGCGGTTTGCTGCTGTGATGGCCAACGCTTTCGCCAAGACCTACATCGAAACCAACCTGGAGTTGCGTTTGGCACCCGCTAAACAGACAGCTGCCTGGTTCGATCAGCAGATCACCCAGCTGCGCCAGAACCTCGATAATGCGCAGCAAAAGCTCACAAACTATCAGCGCGAGAAAGGTATCGTCGAATCCGATGAACGGCTGGACGTGGAAACCCGCCGCATGGGCGACCTGGCCAGTCAGATGGTGGCGGCGCAGTCGGCTGCGTTCGATGCGGGCTCGCGCACCCGCGACAGCGGCAGCATGCCCGAGGTGATCAACAATCCGGTCGTGCAGGGTCTCAAGGCACAGGTCTCGCAAGGGGAGGGCAAGCTGGCCGAGCTGGCCAAGCGGGTCGGCGTGAACCACCCCGACTATCAGCGTACCCTGGCCGAAGTGAACAGCTACAAGGAGCGGCTCGCCAACGAACTCAACGTCGCGACGCGCGGCGTGGGCGCCACGGCTAGTGCGGCACGCCAGCGCTACGACGAGCTGAAGTCGGCGTTTACCAAGCAGAAGTCCACCGTGCTGGCGCTCAAGCAGCAGCGTGAAGAAGCCAGCCTGCTGGCGCGCGATCTGGATAATGCCCAGCGTATCTACGATTCTGCCCTGCAGCGCTATGGCCAGAGCCGCATGGAGGCGCAGTCCACGCAAACCGATATTGCAATATTGAATCCTGCCGTTGCGCCCACCGAGCCATCCAAACCAAGAGTGTTTCTGTACATTCTGCTGTCGCTGTTCATCGGTGGCTTGCTGGGTGTAGGGGTCGGCTTCGTGGTCGAACTGTTGGACCGCCGCGTGCGCTCCGGGCAAGACATCACTACCGGGCTGGAGATTCCGGTACTGGCCGAGGTCACGAAAAAAGGGCGCCGCCTGGAGGCCCTGCGTCGTCTGTTCCGCCGCAATCGTCCGGCCATGGCCTGACGCGTCGCCATCCCCACACCGCATAAGCCGAGGTTCACATGAATTCACTTACCAGCGCCAGCGAACAGGGAAGTATTGTCGAGGCGGCAGCAACCAGCATCCGGGCCGAAGCCAACATCGGCAAGCTGCTGCAGGATGCCGGCAAGCTCAAGCCGCAGGACATGGAGCGCGTGCTCAAACTGCAGCAGGAACAGAACCTGCGCTTTGGCGAAGCCGCGCAAAAGCTTGGTCTGGTGACCGAGGCCGACATCCGGGAGGCCCTGTCGCAGCAGTTCGAGTATCCCTATATCCCCGCCGCCGAGGCCAGCCTCAGCCCCGAACTTACCGCCGCCACCGCGCCCTACAGCAAGGAGGCCGAGGCACTGCGTACCGTGCGTTCCGAACTGCTGCTGCGCTGGTTCAAAGAGGGACGCAAAACCCTGGCGATCGGCAGCACCCGCGCCGACGAAGGCGCGAGCTACCTGGCCGCCAACCTCGCCGTGCTGTTTGCGCAGATGGGGCGCAAGGTGCTGCTGATCGACGCCAACATGCGTCAGCCGCGCCAGCAGGAGATATTTCACCTCGGCAACGGCATGGGTCTGTCCGACATCCTCGCCGAGCGCGTTCCCTCGCTGCAGGTGCACGCGGTCAAGCCCTTCCATACGCTGTCCGTGCTACCCGCCGGCTCGCCGCCGCCCAATCCTGCCGAACTGCTGGCGCGTCCCACGTTCGGCGCGCTCCTGTCCGGCCTGGAAACCAGCTACGACATCATCCTGCTGGATACCGCGCCGTCGCAGCTCACGTCGGATTTTCAACTGGTTGCCGCACGCGCCGGGGGCATGCTGGTCGCCACCCGCCGCAACGTCAGCCGCCTAGCGCCGCTGGCCGAGTTGAAAGAAAAAATCCTTTTCACCGGCGCGCAAGTGGTCGGTGCCGTCGTCCTGGATTGACTACATGAATACGCTTGCCCCGCGCGTGTCCATGCTGGACGCTCTGGCCCCCCTCAAAACCTGGTGGCCGGTCGTGCTCGGCCTGCTGGTGCTGTATGTGCCGACCTACTGGCTGCTGGCGCATGGCATCTGGAATTCGGAGGAGCAGGCGCACGGCCCCATCGTGCTGGTGGTGGCGCTATTCCTGATCTGGCAGAGACGAGGCGTGTTCCTGGCCGATGCCGGCACCCCGCCTACACGTGGCGAGACCGCCGCAGGTTGGGCCTTGCTCGTTGTGGGCCTGCTGGCCTACGCGCTGGGTCGCTCACAGGATATTCTGCTGTTCGAGGTTGGCTCGCAGATTCCGGTCATCCTTGGTGCGCTGCTCATCACGCTGGGTATCCGGGCCGCACGTGCCTTGTGGTTTGCGCTGTTTTTCCTGGTGTTCATGATCCCGCTGCCGGGATTTATCGTGGATGCTGCCACCGGCCCGCTCAAGCAATACATTTCGATCATTGCTGAACAGGTACTCTATGCGGCAGGCTACCCCGTCGCCCGCAGCGGCGTCACGCTCACCGTGGGGCCCTACCAGCTACTGGTTGCCGACGCCTGTTCCGGGTTGCACTCCATGTTCAGCCTGTCGGCCATGGGCCTGCTCTACCTGTACCTGATGCAGCATACCAGCATCGCGCGCAACCTCATCATCATGGCTGCCATCCTGCCGATCGCCTTTGCCGCCAACGTGGTGCGCGTCATGGTCCTCGTGCTGATTACTTACCATCTGGGTGACGAGGCCGGGCAGGGTTTCCTGCATGGTTTTGCCGGCATCATGCTGTTCGTGATTGGCCTGCTTTTTTTGTTTGTGCTGGACTGGGTGTTGGGCTTCATTTTTCCTGATGTCCCGCGCGCTCAGGCGCAGGCCTAACGAACATGGCGATTTGCCGCCCTGGATCATGAAACTTTATCGCGCCGTGTCCGTTCCCCCAACCCGATCCTCCCCCGCCTGCGGGAGAGGGGGACACAGTTCCGCTGCGCGAGTTTCGCGTTAACCCATCGGCTTCTGGGAGCAAGATATGAAATCCATCAGTTTCAAGCACCTGATCATTGGCCTGTGTATGTTTGTCACGGCAGGCATGGCGCTGGCGCTCAGGCCCACCCATAAAATCGCCGACAGCGAACCCCAAATCGATCTGGAAATCATGATTCCCAAACAGTTCGATGACTGGAAAATCGACGAGACCATCACCCCGCTCATCGCCAACCCTGAGCAGCAAGCTGTAATCAACAAAATCTATAATCAGACGCTGACACGTACCTACATCAACTCGCATGGTGACCGCGTCATGCTGTCCATCGCCTATGGTGGGAACCAGACCGATGACATGGCCGTGCACAAGCCGGAAATTTGTTATCCAGCACAGGGTTTCCAGATTCTCAAAAACGCAACCGGAATGTTTTCAACGGGGGAGGGGACCATTCCGGTGAAGCGACTGGTGGCCACCCAGGGACAGCGCATCGAGCCGATCACCTACTGGCGGACGGTTGGCGACGCTGTTGAAATCAACGCCTTGAAATGGAAGCTTCAGCAATTGAAATATGGCCTGACTGGCAAGATTCCAGACGGTCTGTTGTTCAGAGTGTCGAGCATTCAGGCGGATGAAGCGAAGGCTTATCAGGCACAGGACACGTTCACTCGTGATTTGCTGAGGGCAATGTCGCCCAGCGGTCGGCAGCGCATCATCGGCAATCCCTCTCCGGCCAACTGATTCGTTTGCGCCCTAAACCCAACTGCCCACTTCATTGGAACGAAAAACCATGACCAAAAAAGCCCTCATCACCGGCGTCACCGGCCAGGACGGCGCCTACCTCGCCGAATTCCTGCTGGGCAAGGGCTACGAAGTGCACGGCATCAAGCGCCGCACCTCGCTGTTCAACACCGACCGCATCGACCACCTCTACCAGGACCCGCACGAGACCGGCCGCAAGTTCATCCTTCACCACGGCGACCTCACCGACTCCTCCAGCCTCATCCGCATCATCCAGCAGGTCAGGCCCGACGAAATCTACAACCTTGCAGCCCAGTCGCACGTCGCCGTCAGCTTCGAGGAACCCGAATACACCGCCAACTCCGACGCCTTGGGCGCCCTGCGCATCCTCGAAGCCATCCGCATCCTTGGCCTCGAAAAGCAGACCCGCTTCTACCAGGCCAGCACCAGCGAGCTCTTCGGCCTCGTCCAGGAAATCCCGCAGAAGGAAACCACCCCCTTCTATCCCAGGAGCCCCTACGCCTGCGCCAAGCTCTACGCCTACTGGATCACCGTCAACTACCGCGAAGCCTACGGCATGTATGCCTGCAACGGCATCCTGTTCAACCACGAAAGCCCCATTCGCGGCGAAACCTTCGTCACCCGCAAGATCACCCGCGCCCTGGCCAGGATCAAATTGGGCCTGCAGGATTGCCTCTTCCTCGGCAACATGGACGCCAGGCGCGACTGGGGCCACGCCAGGGACTACGTCGAAATGCAGTGGCTCATGCTGCAGCAGGACCACGCCGAAGACTTCGTCATCGCCACCGGCGTCCAGTACAGCGTGCGCGACTTCGTCAACGCCGCCGCCAGGGAACTCGGCATGACCATCCGCTGGGAAGGGCAGGGCGTCGACGAGAAGGGTTTCCTTGCCCACCCCTCCCCCGCGGGCGGGGGAGGGGCTGGGGGAGAGGGGCGCTGCATCGTCGCCGTCGACCCGCGCTACTTCCGCCCCACCGAAGTCGAGACCCTGCTGGGCGACCCTTCAAAAGCGAAAACCAGGCTTGGCTGGACGCCGAAGATCAGCTTTGACGAACTGGTCAGCGAGATGGTGCGCGAGGACCTCAAGGCCGCCGAACGCGACGAACTGGTGAAGAAGCATGGCTACAAGGCCATGGACTATCACGAATAAGACGGGTGAAAACGGTTTTAATATGTCCGTTCGCCCTGAGCCCTTCGACAGCGCTCAGGACGGGCCTGTCGAAGGGCTTGTTCAAGGTGTAATCGAGATCACGTATCGTGATCTCGGGGAAAAAGGGAGACAGGCGCACAGCGCTGAGTGATCGATGGACCTGGACAATCGTATCCGTCAGATATTGAGCCGGCAGGGCGGTATTCGCCTGGCGATCCTGTTCGGCTCGCTTGCGGCAGGCGACGCGACGCCGCAGAGCGACCTCGATCTGGCCGTGCTGATGGGGATTCCGTTGTCTAGCGAAACCAAAATGACCCTGATTGGCGAGCTGTCGCAGGCGATCGGCCGCCCAGTCGATCTGATCGACTTGCGTGTGGCGGGTGAGCCGCTGCTGGGGCAGATACTCAAACATGGCGTTCGTTTGTTCGGCAACGACACCGACTACGCTGAGCTGCTCAAACGACATCTGTTCGAAGAAGCGGACTTCATGCCTTATCGCCGAAGAATCCTGGCCGACCGGAGGCAGGCATGGATCGGGAAGTGATCGAGCAGAAGATCGAATCCCTGCGCCGCTGTGTTGAACGGGTCCGCCAGAAGTGCCCGGCGACGGCGGCTGCCCTGGCTGGCGACCCGGATGCCCAGGACATCCTTACCCTGAACCTGAGCCGTGCCGTCCAGCTTTGCGTGGACATCGGCGCGCACCTGATCGCGGAACACAATAAGCCTGCGCCCGACACGATGGGGCAAACCTTCGATGTGCTGGCCGAGATGGGCGTGATATCAGCTGAACTGGCCGTACGCATGAAAAAAGCGGTGGGTTTCCGAAACATCGCAGTCCACAACTATGAAGCCATCGACTGGGAAATCACTCACGCAATCGCCACGCGCCACATGAGCGACTTCGCGGCATTCGCGTCGGCTGTCGTTGCGGCGACGGGAATTTGAGATTCATCGGAATGAACCCAAACGACAAAATCTACATCGCGGGCCACCGCGGCCTCGTCGGCTCCGCCCTCATGCGCACCCTGCGCGACAAGGGCTATGCCAACTTTCTCACCCGCACTCATGCCGAGCTCGACCTTACCAATCAGGCGGCAGTCGAGGCCTTTTATGCGGCAGAAAAGCCAGACTACGTCTTTCTCGCCGCGGCCAGGGTCGGCGGCATCCACGCCAACAACACCTATCCCGCCGAATTCATCCGCGACAACCTCGCCATCCAGACCAACATCATCCACGCGGCATACAAAAACAACGTCAAGCGCCTGCTGTTCCTCGGTTCCAGCTGCATCTACCCCAAGCTCGCGCCGCAGCCGATGAAGGAAGAGCATCTGCTCACCAGCGAACTGGAGCCCACCAACCGCCCCTATGCCCTGGCCAAGATCGCCGGCATCGAGATGTGCTGGGCATACAACCGCCAGTACAAGACCCAGTATCTCGCCGTCATGCCCACCAACCTCTATGGCCCGGGCGACAATTACCATCCCGAAAACTCCCACGTCATCCCCGCGCTGATCCGCCGTTTTCACGAGGCCAAGCTTGCCGACGCGCCGAGTGTCACCGTGTGGGGAAGCGGTACGCCCCGACGTGAATTCATGTACAGCGAGGATATGGCCGATGCCTGCGTGTATCTGATGAATCTGCCGGATGCGCAGTTCGCCCCCTTGCTGGGACAGGACCGCAACGATGGCCTGGCGCCGCTGATGAACATTGGCGTGGGCGAGGACCTCACCATTCGTGAACTGGCTGAAACCGTGAAGGACGTGGTGGGGTATCAGGGCAGGGTCGAGTTTGACAGCAGCAAACCCGACGGCACGCCGCGCAAACTGATGGACGTGGCGCGGCTGAATGCGATGGGCTGGCGCGCACCCACCCCGTTCAAGGCAGGCCTCGCGGAAGCCTATCGCGATTTTATAAACCATACCAGCAAGTAAGAGGGGCATGGCTTTCCGCTGCCATTTGAATGTTGGCGCCTGCACCAGGGCGCTACGCAACCGGAAAAATGCAGTGTATGACTGCGCAGAACACACCAGAAGTCAGCGTTTGCATTTGCACCTACCAGCGACCTGCGTTGCTGCTGCATCTGCTTGAAAGCCTCGCCAAACAAACGTTTCCACTCGCAAGATTCGAAGTCATTGTCGTTGATAACGACAAATCCGCCTCGGCCAGGCAAGCGATCATGCAGGCGGCCCAGCTATATCCGGAATTGGCAGTTCGCTACGAAATCGAGCCAAACCAGGGAATCGCATATGCACGCAACAAGACCGTTGCCCTCGCAACCGGCGAATTACTTGCATTCATGGATGACGATGAATGGGCTGTCAGCAACTGGCTATCGGATCTGGTCGAGAGTATGAAGAAACTGGAAGTCGACGCTGTCCTGGGGCCGGTCATTCCGCAGTATCCCGCCGGCACTCGTGCGTGGGTGATCAAGAGTCGTTTTTTTGAGCGGCCCCGGTTTGCCACGGGAACGTTCATCGGGAGTAATACCTGTCGAACAGGCAATGCCCTGGTCAAGGCGTACCGGCTGAAATCCCGCCAGCGGGCACCTTTTGACGAGCGCCTCGCGCAATCAGGCGGCGAGGATCACGACTTTTTCAGGTGGTTGGAAGGCCAGGGGGGCAAGTTCATTTGGTGCGACACGGCAGAAGTGCGCGAGGAAGTACCACTTGTTCGGCAAACCTTGGCGTATATGCTGGAGCGAGGTTTGCGCGTCTCGACGATTTACTGGCAGAAAATCAATCAAAACAGAAGTAAACTCCGCGCCGTCGCTGAAGCCTTGCTTGGAGTCGGTATTGGAATTGGGTTTGCCGTGTTGGGCCTCTGTCTATTTCCGGCGGGGCTTCACCGTGCGGCTCGCAGTTGGGTCATCAGTGCAAAGGGGTTTGGCCGCGTGATCGCACTGACTGATAGCCAACTGGTTGGATACCGTTAAACGTTTTTTACTTTGCATAAACCGGCCCTCTGATGCGCATACAGTTCTGTCTTGATAATCGGACTTCACCCAGTGGCCACAGATAGCATTTCATCACGCAGCACCACCGCACTCTTTTGGGGGATGGGAGGAGCGGTCGGGAAAATTGCGGGTCAGCTGCTGGTTCAGATCACCCTGGCTCGAATACTCGGACCGGAAACGTTTGGGCAATTCGCGGTATTGCTCTCGGTTTTGGCACTTGGCCTCACTCTTGCCAATTGTGGTTTTGGCGCCGCACTCATCCAGAAAAAGGAAATCAGCTCTGACGACGTGAGCCTCGCGCTGGGCTGGTCCCTGACGATTGCCGTTGCGATCGCGTTGGTTATCAGCCTCATGGCACCTTTTCTGGCCAGTCAGTTCGGAGACGATTCTCTCGTGTGGATGTTAAGGGGGGTGGCCATTTTGCTGATTCCGCAAACCTTGGCAAATCTGTCAACCAACCTGTTGCAACGTGATCTGCATATGAAAAGTATCCAGATCATTCATGTGGTTGCGTACACGGTTTTTTTTGGGGGGGTGGCTACCACACTGGCAATCCTGGGGTGGGGAGGCTGGAGCCTGGTTATTGCCTATGCCGTTCAAATTATTTTCACGCTGGTTGCGTCCTACGCAATTTGCAGGCACACGTTGCGACCGCGCCTGAGAGGGGACCGGGCACTGATTCATTTCGGCTTGAAGTCGCTGGCGACCGAATTGACCAACTGGTCCCTCGATAATCTCGACCGATTTCTGATCGGGAAATTCTGGGGGCTTTATTCGCTCGGCCTTTATTCGGTTGCCTTCAATCTTTCCAAGGCGCCTTCGGGTTTAATGGTTTATGCGGTACAGAACATCGCTTTTTCAAGCGCCGCGCGTTTGCAGGGTAATGAGGCCGCCGTGCGCAAAGGCTTTCTGGTTGTCATGGCCGCAATGGCGCTCGCCACCCTGCCGCTTTTCGCCATGGTCGCATTTGAGTCGGCGACCGTGTTGCACTTTGTCTATGGCGCCAAGTGGACCAAGGCAGCGCCCTACATGACGGCGCTGGCGTTATCCATTCCGCTGATCTCTCTGGGTTCGATCACAGCAGCAATCCTGCGTGGAACCGGCGCTATCGGGGCCGAGCTTCGCATTCAAGTGGTGACTGCGGTTGTATTCTTCAGTGGCTTCGTCATGCTGAGCGGCGTGTCGCTGGGTGTGGCGGTTTGGGTGGTACCTGCGGCTTATCTGGTGCGGTTCTCGCTGTTGCTGGCCATGATTCGCGATCGCCTGGATCTTCGCATTGCCGATTTGCTTGCACCATTCCGCGGTGCATTCGTATTGACCGCAGTGGGCATCTGCGTGACGGCCCTGGTGAGGGGCTTGCCGCAAGCGACGGCAACAGGGATGGGCGTACTGCCGTTATTGGCCGGTTGCTGCGCCATCGTGCTGTTGCTTGCTTACAGATTCACCTGGTTTCTCGGCGCACCGTTGGCGGCGATGGTACGGGCAAGGTTTTCCGCAGGCCGTCTTGGCCCCGCCATTGCCTGGTTGGAAAGGGAAAAGAATTGAACAATGCTCCAGCTTCAAACAACGTCAACGCAATCCCGGCTGGGCGGCCCGGTTCGCTGCCTGCAATCGTGAGCAGGCAGTGGGCCATGCCGGCGTTTTCCGCGTGGCCGCTGTTCTTCCTGGTGATGGCCAAGCCACTCGCCGATGCGTTCTATGAAGAGGCGGCGGTGAAATATGGCTACATGCTATTGCTCGTATTTGCGTCGCTATTCGCCAAATACGGCCAGGTATTCCAGGGTGCCGCAGCAGACCCCCGCAATAAATCATTGTTCGCCTATATCTGGTTGGTCACTCTGTACTTCTTTTTCCAGTTCGGGCTGGCTATTACCTATGGGGGCTCCTGGGCTGAAATGTTCAAGATCATCAGCCCATTCGTGTTTTTCGTTCTGGTGGCCTATGCGGCGGAGCGCTGGCTGATTTATGCGCTGGCAGCCGGGGCGGCATTGACCATCGTCATCAATGCGGCGATCTTGCCATTCGATTACGGCTGGGTCATGTGGGGATCGGTGAAAACGTTCAAGGGGTATTACTTCTTCAAGACCGATCTGGCGTATGCGCTGAGTTTCTCTGTGCTGCTATACGCCTTCTATACACGTAATTCGGTCACCCCTGTGTTGGCCCTGTTGACGCTGATTGCCGCGGTGGAAGTCATCCTGGCCAATTCGAGGCTGAATTACCTGACCTTCGTGTGCGTAGTGGTTTTCATAGCCGTCAAACAAGGCTTCAGCCTGCGTTCCATCGTCCGCTATGGCCTGCTGCTCGGCTTGCTGGCGCTGGTTATCGCGTTGGTATACGACCCGACAAAACTGCTCGGCTTCGACATGAGTAACGAGGCGGCATTCACGCAGGGGCGCAGTGAAACCTGGGAGCGCCTGCTGAAGGCGCTGGCCGATAATTCGCCGCTTGAGTGGATGTTCGGACAAGGGGTGTACGCGGATTTGGTCCTTTCCATGGAGGCCGTAGGGGCGGGACAGGTGGCACATAATGCCCACAATGAGTATCTGCATCTGCTGTACACGCAAGGTATTCTCGGATCGGCTTTTTACGTCGCGCTCTGGGTCAAGATGTTCCGCATGTCGCATAGCCCGGGCATGCCGGCATGGGCGCGCGGAACGGGGGCGATGGCGCTGTTGCTATTCATGCTTCAAGGCATGACCGCAGTGGTGTCGTCGTTTGCCACCAAGACCTGGCCTCTGGTCATGGTGCTCCTGGCGCTGCGCGCACTGGGGAATGACGCAGATCAGCGCAAGCAGGCTGTTTCGTCAGCATGAAAAAGCCATTAACGCTGATATTGGCGTTGACTGTTTGGAATTCAGCTGTCGCCGGCGATGGCATGACGCTTGGAATTCATGTGCATGACCCTGCGCATATCGAGGCTGCAGCCAGCACGGGATACCGTGCCATTCGTTTGTGGGATACGGGCACCGACTGGGCAAGCCTTGCGCCGCAACCGCAGCTCTGGAAGCTGGATCGCATCGGCGCATACCTTGCCGCCAGCGAGAAGGCCCATCTGAAAGTCCTCTGGACTATCGGCAACACCCCGCGCTGGGCATCTGCACGGCCCAATGAGCTATGTGCGTACGGGTTGGGGTGTGCCGCTGAACCAGCGAACATCGAAGACTGGCGTCGCTATGTCCGCATTGTCGCCACTACGTTTCGCGGCCGCATCGAGTGCTACGAACCCTGGAACGAGGCGAGCTTCCCGACCGATCCGGCTTTCAAGCAGCCTGGAGCCGGTGGGGACCCCGCACAGTTTTTTACCGGTTCCGTTGAAGCCATGGTGAGCCTCGCGCGGGCGGCCTACGAGGAGATCAAGCACGCCGATCCTCAAGCATGCGTACTCTCGCCCTCGTTCCATTCCTCCGGCCATTGGGTAGACAAGTTCGATCGTTTTCTCGCAGCCGGCGGTGGGCAGTATTTCGACGTCGTCAGCCAGCACTTTTATTTTGGCGAAGAGCCCGAGCAAGCAGTGCCCGTCATCCGCGCGATGCAGCAGGTGCTGGCAAAGCACGGACTCGGCCATGTGCCGATCTGGAACACCGAGGTCGGGGTTCCATTTGAATCGAAGGCGAGGCAGCGGCCAGGTCTGTCACGGGAGGATCTGGTGTATGCAATGACGTTACGAACCTATCTGCTCAACGCATCCGAAGGGGTGTCACGGGTTTACTGGTATGCGTGGGACAACAAGGGCATGGGGTTCTTGGATCCAGACACGAACCGTGATTTTGGGAGTGCGGCGGCTTCGGCGGCCATTCATCTGCTCGATGGCTTCGAAGCCGCGAGTTGTCAGCCGACGGGGAGTTTGTGGCAATGCCGGGTCAATGCGGGGGGGCGACACTTCAAGGTAGTCTGGTTGGCCGGGAAAAACGTCAAGCCCCTCCTCGTCACGTTTGACCACAATGCAACGCGCTGGGGCCGCGTACCGGAGTCATTCCCTGGAGGGCAGCAAATTGTGCTGGATGGTCGGCCAGTCGTTATTGAGGATGAATAATGAAGGCGGATAAATGTCCTTGCTATCGTTGTGGCAGCGCAAGAAAAGGTTCTAAGAATTTTGCTACTTTGTACCCTGCAGCCACGATCTGGCATGGGCGTGTAGGGCGGCGTAGGCGCCATTGGAAACACGTGCTCAGGTTTGAAAAAGGTTAACAACAATTGAATTCCGTCATCAACGCGGTCATTGTGACCAATGCCCCCGCACCCTACCGCGTGCCTGGTTGGCGCCGCCTCGCGGAGACTGAGGGCATCCATCTCGACGTTGTTTATTGCACGAAGCCACACATCGATACCTCGCTCGATGCGGCTGGATATGGATTCACCCCCCACTTCCTGACGGGCCGTTACCGGGCGATGGAACGGCGCTTCATGCATAGCGATCTGAGTGTGTGGCCGTTGCTAAACAAGCTGCGCCCGGATGTTGTCATTACAACGGGTTACATCCCTACCTTTTTGTTTGCTTTTGCCTGGGCCATTCTGCACAGGAAACCGCATGTCGTATTTACCGACGGAACGGTGCAGTCGGAGAAATCGCTGTCATGGTTGCACCGTTTTGTGCGGCGCGTCGTGTTTGCGCGAAGTGCCGTATTTGTTGGCGCTTGTGAGGGCTCCCGTGAATTGTTCCGGCAGTATGGCGTGCAAGAAGATCGGATTCACCTGTCGCAGCTCTGCGCAGACAACGACCGTTTCTGCCAGCCGCAATCGGCTACGCCGGCAGATTTCATTTTTTGCGGGCGCTTTGTGTCGCACAAAGGCCCGCTATTTGCGATGCGGGTGGCACGTGAAGTGGCCACGCGCTTGGGGCGGCGGACATCGATCGATTTTGTCGGCAGTGGCGTGATGGAACCCGAGATGCGCGACTACGCCGCGCAGATTTCCGATTTTGTCGATGTCCGTTTTCAAGGATATGTCACCCAAGCCGAGCTTCCGTCCCGATATGCGGACGCCCGCATTTTTCTCTTCCCGTCTGAATGGGACCCTTGGGGAGTGGTGGCCAATGAGGCGTGTGCAGCCGGCCTGCCGGTGATCGTCTCGCCGCATGCCGGAGCGGCGGGGGAACTGGTCCTGGATGGAAGCAACGGCTATGTCAGGAAACTGGATGTTGCGCAATGGGCAGAGGCTGCAGTCGGGCTGCTCACGGACGATGCACGGTACAGCTGCTTCTCGCAAAGCAGTCGCGAGCGTGTCGCTGAGTACACGTTCGAAAATGCAGCACTTGGCCTGGTGGATGCGATAAGACAGGCCTGCCCTGCACGCAAGGTTTGCATTGTTCAGGCGGTTGCCAAGCAATACCGGCGCGCCTTCTTCGATTTGCTGCATGAGCGTTTGCGGGCAGAGAGAGTGGCGTTAACGGTGATCTACAGCGCCCCCAACAAACTTGAAGCCGAGCGCAAGGATGCAGTCGATTTACCCGTCGCCTATGGCCACAAGATTCGTGCTTACTGGAGCCGGGACTACCGGATGGTCTATCAGCCCTGTCTGGGGCGCGCCATGGCGGCCGATCTGGTCATTGTCGAGCAGGCATCCAAACACGTGCTTAATTATATTCTGGGTGTCATGCGTGCGCTTGGGCTGGTCCGGATGGCTTACTGGGGGCATGGCCGCAACTGGCAGCTGGATGGGACGCCATGGCTGGAGCCGGTTAAACACTTATTGCTAAGCAGATCGGATTGGTGGTTCGCGTACACGAACAGGGTTGCACGATACGTGGTGGACAACGGCTTTCCGTCCAATCGCGTTACCGTTGTCCAGAACAGTATCGACGTGGCCTCCTTTGCCAAGGAAGTTGAGGCAATCGAAGCAGGCGAGCGATTGGCACTGAGGCATGGCCTGGGCATACCGCCTGACGCACCCGTTGGCCTGTTCTGCGGAAGCATGCATGCCTCGAAAAAGCTGGGGTTTCTGGTCGAGGCGGCAATCCGGATTCATGCGCGGGTACCCGATTTTCATCTGGTCATGGTTGGGGCTGGGCCAGATGAGCATATTGCACGCGAGGCGGCAGCCACGCATGACTGGATTCATTACACCGGTCCGCTATTCGGGGTGGACAAGGCGGCCCAGTTCGCCATTGCAGACCTTTTCTTGTGTCCCGGTCTGGTTGGGCTGGCTGTGCTTGAGGCTTTTGCTGCCGGCCTGCCGCTGTTCACGACCAACATTCCTGTACATTCGCCGGAAATTGACTATCTAACCGACTCGGTTACGGGTGCGATCACTGACTTTGACCCGGTGAGGTATGCCGAGGCTGTGTCGGCTTGTCTCCATGACCCTATCTCGCTCGCGCGCATGGGCGAGGCGGCGCGCGACGCATCAAGATGTTACGGATTGGAACCCATGGTCGAAAATTTTGCTCAGGGGGTGCTCGCATGTCTCAACCAATCCTGATCGCGACGCTCATGCGGCCTGAGGGTGACACGGGCGTGCAGACGCACTTTCGTACATTCATGACCTTCCTTCGCAACCTAGGCCGGCAATATGATCTGATTACTCCATATAACGCGCCCCTATGGCAGGTATACCCGGCATTCGGCCTGCGCAAACTGGTCAATCTGTTCAGTCGAGAGCTGGGTGTGTGGTGGTACCGATACTGGCACGCATTTTTTTTACAGCAGGCGTTGAAGCGACGTCTGCGAACGGGCGCCGCCTGCGTTGTGTATGCGCAATGTCCGCTTTCCGCGCAAGCGGCGATGCGCGCGCGGGTTTCAAACAAACAGCGGGTGGTGATGGTGGCCCACTTCAATATCTCGCAAGCCGACGAGTGGGCCGGCAAAGGGTTGATCCCGAACGGGGGGCGACTCTATCGAGCGATCCAGGCTTTCGAAGCCGAAGTGTTGCCGCGGCTGGACGGGCTGGTGTTCGTGTCCGACTTTATGCGGCGCGAGCTGGTCGGACGTATCCCGGCCATTACGAAAGTCGCAGCCACCGTGGTGCCGAATTTCTTGCCCGACCCCGGCTTGCCGGAAGCGCAAACGGCGGAGGCTGACCTCATCAATATCGGCACGCTGGAAGCGCGCAAGAATCAGCGGTACCTGCTGGAAATTGTTGCCGCGTTGCGCGAGTTGGGACACCCGTTGACGCTGACCCTGGTGGGGGACGGGCCGGATCGCCGG
Organism: Pseudomonadota bacterium; assembly: GCA_021802595.1. Next base: position 8,427 of record JAJZRT010000003.1, on the reverse strand, counting down.
GCACTGGAAGACAAGGCGCGGACCTTGAAAATCGACGGATTAGTCCGCTTTGCCGGTTTCGTCCGCAACGCTGACGAACAAATTGGACGACACCGTGCTTGCATTCATGTGGCGATATTGGAGAATCTGCCGATCACGCTTCTTGAAGCGATGGCGCGCGGGCGGCCGGTGTTTGCCGCGCCGGTTGGCGGCGTTCCGGAAGTGTTGGGGGACGGCGCAGCGGGTTTGGCGCTGCCCTTGAACGATGCCAAGGCGGCTGCGAGGATCGTGGCCGATGCCATGAGTAATCCGGACTGGGTGGCTGCTGCCGGGCGTGCGGCACGCGAACGTTTTCTTGCGGAATATGCCAGTGGCGTCGCGGCAAGGCGACTTGTGCAGTTTCTTGAAGGCTAATCTGTCGAGTGCATAAAGGTGCATGGGGCGAATGATGATGGCGGATGCACGACGCAAAGTGACTGGTTCAGCCGGCTGGTTTCTCAATTGGGCGGGGCCTGGTTCGGTGATTGTGAATAATGAACTGCCCGGCCGAACTGAGGAGAACACGCCCGTGTGCCCGTTTCATGCAGGAGGCTGGGCGAGGTGAGTACTTTACGCATATTGCTGGCACACAATGCATACCAGCAGCGCGGAGGTGAGGACGCCGTGGTTGAGGATGAGCTGGCGTTGTTGCGATCCAGAGGGCATGTGGTGGAAACGTATTTCCGCCATAATGATGAGATCAACGGGGCGTCACGGATTAAAACCGCCGTTCAGACCGCATGGTCAATCAAGACGCGGGATGAGGTAACGGCGCGTATTCTGGACTTCAAGCCTGACCTGATTCATGTCCATAACACTTTCCCTTTGATTTCACCCGCCATGTATTGGGCTGCCGATCGCCTGGCTGTGCCGGTGGTGCAGACGCTGCACAACTTCCGCCTGATGTGCCTGAACGCGCTGTTTCTGCGCGAGGACAAGGTGTGCGAGGACTGCATGGGGCAGGTGCCCTGGCAAGGGGTGGTGCGGGCGTGTTATCGGGGGTCGCGCACTGCGTCGGCAACGTTGGCGGGGATGCTGACGCTGCACCGGGGGCTGGGGACGTATCGGAACAAGGTGGCGCGCTATATTGCGCTGAATGAGTTTTGCCGGGGCAAGTTCATCGAGGGCGGCTTGCCCGCCGAGCGGGTGGTGGTGAAGCCGAATTTTGTGGACTTTGCCGCGCCCGAGCCTGCGCCCCGCGCGGGCTTGTTGTTTGTGGGGCGCTTGTCGGTTGAAAAAGGCGTGGCCACGCTGGCACAGGCCATGGTGCTGTCAACCACTGCGCAGTTGCGGGTGGCGGGCGACGGCCCGGAAGCGGGTTTGCTGGATGGCGTGGCGGGTGTGGATCGGTTGGGCAGCCTGTCGGGCGAGACAGTGCGCCAGGAAATGAGCCGTGCGGCAGCACTGGTGGTGCCGAGCATCTGCTATGAGAATTTTCCACGCACCATTGCGGAAGCCTTTGCATGCGGCCTGCCGGTGATTGCCAGCCGCATCGGCGCGCTGGCGGACATCGTGCAAGACGGCGAAACCGGGCTGCTGTTCGAGCCGGGCAATCCGCGTGACCTGGCCGACAAGATGGCCTGGGCGCTGGCACACCCTGATGAGATGGCAGACATGGGGCGCAATGCCCGCGCGCAATACGAAGCGAAGTTCTCGGCCGAGGTAAATTACCAGCGCTTGATGGAGATTTATGCCACGGTGCTGAACGAGCGGCGGGTTAAAAATCCGATAGTGAACGCAATGTAATTATTGTATTAAGGAAATTGAATGGTCCAGCGCACCTCGATGCTGTTAGACACGACAAGCCAATATAAAGAACGCAAGGATCGGAAGAGTACTCCCTGGAATTCTCTCGAATTTTGATAAACATGGGTAAATAAACATGGGTTTGGAACAGTTCGCTACTTCAGTTCGGTTGATCGTGACGAATCCGCATGTCAATCGCGGAGAAGCACTGATTCGTCATCTTGTATGGCAAGTCAAAAAAGCTTTCAACCTGTTCCCTTTTAAGCAAACCTTATCAAAGTCAACGATCGTCGCGCATGATAAGACATGCGGGGTTTCAGCCTTGATATGGAGTCAAGGCATGTATGACTATAACAACATGCATCTGATCCAGCTCTTGCTCGGAGGTGGCGGGACGTTCTTCGACATTGGGGCGAACATTGGGTCCTTTACATTGACAGCATCCGAACAGAGGGACGCGAGGGTGCATGCATTTGAGCCGCATCCCGCGACCTTCCGTCGGCTAAAGGAGAACGTCGAAGCGAACGGCCGGACCAATGTTTTTCTTCACAATCTCGCTTTAGGAGACTCTGAGAGCACGGTGTTGCTGACCGACAAAGCCGGGAGTGCCATCAATCACATTGTGTCCGGTGCGAGTCAAGAACCCGGGACAGTTGTTGTGCAGTGTCGCCGCATTGATACGTTGTGCGAGGCTCTTGCGGTGGTCCCCGAGTATGTGAAGCTTGATGTTGAGGGATTTGAATACGATGTGTTGCGTGGCTTTGGCCAACTGCTTTCGTCTGTGAAGGTTTTGATGGTTGAAATGAATGGTTTGTCGGACCAGCGGTCGCATGGTCAGAGGGAAGTGCATACCCTGCTGACTTCTGCTGGACTGAGTGGTCCGTGGGAATGTTATTTCGATGAACGTCGTCTAGTTCCTTTGGCGAAGCAAGGACGAGAGGATGTACTTTATATATCGCCTTTCTTCCGTAACACGCTATCCGCTTTGGGTTTTAGATTTTCTGATGGTCACTGATCTCATCTTCACTTTCCGCAAAACCCTTAGCGTTTTGAATTCTCGGTGCTTTGTTGCTGCAATGGCCGTGTGAGAGCACATCGGCTGTCGTAAAGCGAGTTTGTGCGCTGATACATGTCAGCTCAAGACGCTCAGAACTAAGAGTAGCCACGATGGCATCACAGAGCGAATAACCATTTCAATCAAATTTAATGAAGTCTGAAAGGGGACAAACATTGGATCGCCGGACTAAGGGTAACGTGCTGGGTGCGCAGATCAACGCGTTGTCGGGGGACAGCGCGATGGCCTGTCTACTCGGTTGGGCGCGTGCGCGCGAAAGCCGCTATGTGACGATCTGCAATGTGCATGTGGTGGTGAGCGCGTCGCGCGATGCGGCGTATCGCGAGGTGATCAATGGTTCCGACATGGCCACGCCGGACGGGGCACCCGTGGCATGGATGTTGCGGCGGCAGGGCTTTGCCAATCAGCCGCGCATCAGTGGACCGGATCTGATGTGGGCGCTGTGCGAACGCGCGGCAAGTGAAAACCTGCCCATCTATTGCTACGGCAGCACCGAGGCGACGCTGAGATTGCTGGACGCACGCTTGTGCGCGGCATTCCCAACCTTGCGGGTGACAATGGAATCGCCGCCGTTCCGCGCGCTGACGACGGAGGAAGACGCCGCGGTGGTGAGTCGGATCAACACCAGCGGCGCGGGCATCGTGTTCGTTGGCTTGGGCTGCCCCAAGCAGGAACGCTGGATGGCGGAGCATCGCGGGCGCATCAATGCGGTAATGATCGGTGTGGGCGCGGCGTTCGATTTCCATGCCGGAACGGTTCAGCGCGCGCCGGCCTGGATGCGCGACAACGGACTGGAATGGCTGCACCGCTTACTGAGTGAGCCGGGGCGGTTGTGGAAGCGTTATCTGGTGACGAATACGCTGTTCATTGTGGGCGCGGCGTGGCAGTTGCTGTTCGGGAGATAGAATCAAGCTTCAAGAGGCAGGATTCAAGTTCTTTTTTGGTCAAACTTGAATCCTGCGTTTCACAACTTTAGTAAATTGGTAATTAGCGTGATTTTAGTGACAGGCGGCGCCGGCTTCATCGGCGCGAATTTCATTCTCGACTGGCTGCGCGTCAACGACGAGCCAGTTCTCAATCTGGACAAGCTCACTTACGCGGGCAATCTGGAGAACCTGGCCAGCCTGCAGGGCGACCCGCGCCATCTCTTCGTGCAGGGCGACATCGGCGACCGCGATCTGGTCGGCAAGCTGCTTCGGGAGCATCGCCCGCGCGCGATCGTCAACTTCGCCGCCGAATCGCACGTCGACCGCTCGATCCACGGCCCGGAGGATTTCATCCAGACCAATGTGGTCGGCACCTTTCATCTGCTGGAGGCGGTGCGCGGCCACTGGATGGGCCTGCCGGAAGACGAAAAGGCTGCGTTCCGCTTTCTGCACGTGTCCACCGACGAGGTCTATGGCTCGCTGGGGCCGGACGACGCGCCGTTTACCGAGACTACGCCGTTCGCGCCCAACAGCCCGTATTCGGCCAGCAAGGCGTCGTCCGACCACCTGGTGCGCGCCTACCACCACACCTACGGCCTGCCGGTGCTGACGACGAACTGCTCGAACAATTACGGCCCCTGCCAGTTCCCCGAAAAGCTGATCCCGCTGATGATCCTCAATGCGACGCAGGGCAAGCCGCTGCCGATCTACGGTGACGGCATGAACGTGCGTGACTGGCTGTACGTGACGGACCACTGTTCGGCGATTCGCACCGTGCTGGCACAAGGCAGGACGGGCGAGACCTACAACGTCGGCGGCTGGAACGAGATGCCGAACATCGGGATCGTGAAAACCGTGTGCGCGCTGCTCGACGAGATGCGCCCCGACCCCGCAGGACCCTATGCGCGCCTGCTCACCTACGTGAAGGACCGCCCCGGCCACGACCGCCGCTATGCGATCGACGCCAGCAAGATTCACAGCGAGTTGGGCTGGAAGCCGGCCGAAACCTTCGAGACCGGCATCCGTAAAACGGTAAGGTGGTATCTGGATAACATGGCGTGGGTGGAGCACGTGGCGAGCGGGGAATATCGCACATGGCTTGATACGCAGTATGGTGAGCGGGGAGCCGTAAGCGGTGAGCGGTAAACCCCACGAGCGGCTCGAGGCGTGGAAAAGCGCGATGGAGTTGGTTGAGGAGATTTATCGGGTCACTGCTGTCTTTCCCGCTCATGAACAGTATGGCCTGGTGTCACAGATGCGAAGGGCTGCCGTATCTATTCCCAGCAATGTGGCGGAAGGAGCAGGTCGGGAAGGTAACCGGGAGTTTTCCCGTTTTCTCAGTATTGCCCGGGGTTCGTTGAGTGAATTGGATACGCAGCACCAGATTGCGATTCGACTGGGTTACGTTAAGGAAGCGCTGAACAAGTCCTTCGACAAGCTCAGGACGAACGGCAACTTGTTGATTCCGTTCGTGGTGAGCCTGTCGAACCATGAGCGGAATCAACTTGTTCAGCGCATCCTTAAAACAGGGACAGAGCAGGCCGACATACTGCTTGAGCGTGTAGGAAAATTACTTTCCGGATTGATGAGAAAACTGAAAGAGACCGAATAACCATGCAATCCGAAACCACTCACCACTCACCACTCGCTACTCACCGCAAGGGAATCATTCTCGCCGGCGGCTCCGGCACCCGCCTGTATCCGGCGACGCTGGCGGTTTCCAAGCAGCTGCTGCCGATCTACGACAAGCCGATGATCTACCATCCGCTCACCACGCTGATGCTGGCGGGGATCCGCGACATCCTGATCATCTCGACGCCGCAGGACACGCCTCGCTTCGAGCAGCTGCTGGGCGACGGCAGCCAGTGGGGGCTCCATCTGCAGTATGCGGTGCAGCCGAACCCGGAGGGGCTGGCGCAGGCCTTCATCATCGGTGCGGACTTCGTCGGCAGCGGCCCCAGTGCGCTGGTGCTGGGCGACAACATTTTCTATGGCCACGAGATGACCGAGGACCTGTGTGCTGCCAGTGAGCAGGAAACCGGCGCCACCGTCTTCGCCTACCGGGTGCACGATCCGGAACGCTACGGGGTAGTGGAGTTCGATGCGACCGGCAAAGCCGTCACTCTCGAGGAAAAGCCGGCCCAGCCCAAATCCCACTATGCGGTCACCGGTCTCTACTTCTACGACAACCAGGTGGTGGACATTGCCCGCAAGCTGAAGCCGTCGCCGCGCGGCGAACTGGAGATCACCGACGTCAACCGGCATTACCTGGAGGCGGGCGAGCTCAAGGTCTCGATCATGGGACGCGGCCATGCCTGGCTCGACACCGGCACGCACGAGTCGATGCTGGAGGCGTCGCTGTTCATCGAAACGATCGAGAAGCGGCAGGGCCTGAAGATCGCCTGCCCGGAGGAGATCGCCTATCGCCAGGGCTACATCACGGCGGAGCAGGTGGCGAAGCTGGCCGAGCCGCTGAAGAAGAATGCGTATGGGCAGTATTTGCTGAACATGTTGAATGAACGGATTTTCTGAAAAATGGTGAGCAGGGAGCGGTGAGCAGTAAGCTGAATCCGCTCACCGCTCACCGCTCACCGCTCACCGCTCATCACCGCTCACCGCTCACCGCTCACCGCTCACCGCTCACACTCACCAAAAAATGAACGCAATCGAAACCCCTCTCCCCGGCGTCCTCCTCCTCGAACCCAAGGTCTTCGGCGACGCACGCGGCTTTTTCCTCGAAAGCTGGAACCGCCAGACCTTCGCCGGACTGGGCCTCGACCTGGATTTCGTGCAGGACAACCATTCGCGTTCGGCGAAGGGGGTGTTGCGCGGTCTGCATTACCAGCTCACCGAGCCGCAGGGCAAGCTGGTGCGCGTGGTGAGCGGGGCGGTGTTCGACGTGGCCGTGGATGTGCGCAAGTCCTCGCCGCATTTCGGGCAGTGGGTGGGCTATGAACTGTCGGCCGACAACCAGCGCATGATGTGGATCCCGCCCGGTTTCGCCCATGGTTTTCTGGTGCTGTCCGACAGCGCCGATTTTCTCTACAAGACCACGGCCTACTATGCGCCGCAGTGGGATCGCGGCATCCGCTGGGACGATCCGCAGATCGGGGTGCAATGGCCGCTCGACGGCGCGCCCGTGCTGTCTGCCAAGGACCAGGTTCAGCCCTTGCTCAAGGACGCGGAGGTGTACGCATGACGACGGCTCCCCGCTCCCCGCTCACCCCTCGCCGTATCCTCCTCACCGGCGCGCGCGGCCAGGTCGGCTGGGAACTGCGACGCACGCTCGCTTGCCTCGGCGAAGTCGTCGCGCTGGATTCCCGGACCATGAATCTGGCGGATGCCGATGCAGTACGCCGGACGGTGCGCGACATCGCGCCGCGCATCATCGTCAACCCGGCCGCCTACACCGCCGTGGACAAGGCGGAGAGCGAACCCGAACGGGCGCATGCGGTGAACGCCGTGGCGCCCGGCCTCCTCGCCGAGGAAGCGGCCCGGCTGGGTGCGCTGCTGGTGCATTACTCCACCGATTATGTGTTCGACGGCAGCGGCACGTCGCCCTGGCGCGAGGACGATGCCTGCGCCCCGCTCAACGTGTATGGCGCGACCAAGCTGGCAGGCGAGCGCGCCATCCAGGCCACGGGCTGCCGCCATCTGATCTTCCGCACGTCCTGGGTGTACGGCGCGCGCGGCAGCAATTTCCTGCTGACCATGCGCCGCCTGATGCGGGAACGGCCGGAGCTGAAGATCGTCGCCGACCAGACCGGCGCGCCGACCTGGTGCCGCGATCTGGCCGAGGCCACGGCCCAGGTGCTGAGCCAGGTCGTTTCGCCGGCAAGGGGAGGCGATCGGGCCGAACCATGGGGCGTGTATCACATGACCAATGCCGGCGAAACCTCGTGGCACGGCTTTGCACAGGCGATCCAGGCGCTCGACGAGTTCGACGAAACCTGTGCGCCGGCGCATCTGCTCCCCATCCCGAGCAGCGACTACCCGACCCCGGCGCGGCGGCCGCTCAATTCCCGGCTGGACAACGACAAGCTGGAACGGATGTTTGGTATACGTCTGCAGGACTGGCGCGCGGCACTCGCGCTGTGCATGGAAACAAGCGGCAACGGACAGGGACAATGAGGAGACGCGCGTGAATGTGTTGTTGACCGGCGGTGCAGGCTATATCGGCTCGCACACCGCAGTGGAATGCCTGGCGGCGGGGCACGAGGTGGTGGTGTTCGACAACCTGTCGAACAGCAGTCCGAAATCGCTGGAGCGGGTGGCGCAGATTGCCGGCAGGCCGGTGGCGTTCGTGCAGGGCGACATCCGCGACGGCGCGGCGCTGCAACGGCTGTTTGCCGCCCATCGCATTGACGCGGTGGTACATTTTGCCGGGCTGAAGGCGGTGGGCGAGTCGGTGGAAAAGCCGCTGCTGTATTACGACAACAATATCGCCGGCAGCATCGCGCTGTTCGAGGAAATGGCGGCGGCCGGCGTGAAGGCGGTGGTGTTCTCGTCGTCCGCCACGGTGTACGGCGACCCGGCGACGGTGCCGATCAGCGAGGACTTTCCGCTGTCGGCGACCAATCCCTATGGCCGTTCCAAGCTGGTCATCGAGGAAATGCTGCGCGACATCGCGCGGGCGGACGCCGGCTGGCACGTTGCGCTCTT
>JAJZRT010000222.1 GCA_021802595.1 Pseudomonadota bacterium | reverse complement strand
CGGCTTCGTCTTCCTGTCGTCGATCCTGCACGCCCACGTCGGCGAGCTGTTCACCGGCATGACGGTGCAGGGCTGCTACCAGTTCCGCGTCACCCGCAATTCCGACCTCTTCGTCGACGACGAGGAAACCAAGAACCTGCGCCAGGCGCTGCAGGGCGAACTGCCGCAGCGCAATTTCGGCGCCGCGGTGCGCCTGGAGGTCGCGGACAACTGTTCGCCGTCGATGGCAGCCTTCCTGCTCGAGCAGTTCGAGCTCGATGCCGACGATCTTTACCAGGAGCATGGCCCGGTGAACCTGGTACGCCTGATGCAGGTACCCGACTGGGTCGACCGGCCCGACCTCAAGTTCGCGCCCTTCATCCCTGCCCTGCCCGCACGGCTGGCCAAGGACGCGGACATCTTCGCGCAGATCCGCAAGGGCGACATCCTGCTGCACCATCCCTTCGAATCCTTCCAGCCGGTGATCGACTTCATCGAGCAGGCCGCGGTCGACCCCCACGTCGTCGCCATCCGCCAGACCGTCTACCGCACCGGCACCGATTCGCAGCTGATGCAGGCGCTGATCCGCGCCGCCCAGTCGGGCAAGGAAGTCACCGTGGTCGTCGAACTGCTGGCACGCTTCGACGAGGAGGCCAACATCAACTGGGCGTCGAAGCTCGAGGAGGTTGGTGCCCACGTCGTCTACGGCGTCGTCGGCCACAAGACCCACGCCAAGCTGGCGCTGGTCATCCGCCGCGAGGACGGCGAACTGCACCGCTACGCGCACCTCGGCACCGGCAACTACCACGCCCGCACCGCGCGGCTGTATACCGACTTCGGCCTGCTGACCGCGGACGAGGCCATCACTGCCGACGTCGCCAGCCTGTTCACCCAGATCACCGGCCTGGGCAAGGCCGGCAAGCTGAAACGCCTGTGGCAGTCGCCGTTCACCCTGCACAGCGAAGTCGTCGCCGCGATCAACCGCGAGGCCGCACTGGCCGCCGCCGGCAAGCCCGCCGCTATCATCGCCAAGATGAACGCGCTGCTGGAGCCGCAGGTGATCGCGGCGCTCTACGCCGCCAGCCAGGCCGGCGTGAAGATCGACCTCATCGTGCGCGGGGTGTGCGCGCTCAGACCCGGCATTCCCGGCCTGTCCGAGCACATCCGGGTGCGCTCGGTGGTCGGCCGCTTCCTCGAACACACGCGTATCTTCTATTTCAGGAACGACGGCGACGAGAAGGTCTACCTGTCGTCGGCCGACTGGATGGACCGCAACTTCTTCCGCCGCATCGAAACCGCCTTCCCCATCCTCAATCCCAAGTTGAAGAAGCGTGTCATCAACGAAGGTCTCAAACCCTACCTGCGCGACAACGTGCAGGCCTGGGACATGCTGTCCGACGGCAGCTTCCGCCGCCACGCCAAACGCCGGGCCAGGGCCTACAGCGCGCAGGAGGAACTGCTGGCGCTGCTCGGCAAGCAGAAATAAAGGCCCGGCCGGGTGCAAACCCGACCGTGGCTCAGTCGCCGGGCGTCTTCCGCCCTGCGTTCGCTTTTCTTTGAGATCGGCCGCCCCACGCCCGCGCCATGATCGGACGGCTGCGCCGGCGCGGTGTCTTGGCGCGGCAATGGGATCGGTTGCGGGGGTGGTTGCGGGGGTGGTTGCGGAACAGGCTGCAGTTCGCGCCCGTTGCGGCCGGCGTCGCGCGGCCTCACGACGCCCTGATACGAGAACCGGCTGCGCACCTGGGCCGGCAGCAGCCGGGCCCGGCGGTCGTCATCCACGTAGACCGGAACGTCGACGTACACGATGCGCGACAGCCGGTAGCCTTCGCGCCTGTCGTCGTCATGCCCGAAGCGGCGGCAGCGAGCGCACCCAGGCCGGCGGCGACCAGAATCGTACGTAGGGTCATTCAGCACTCCTGCCAGAAGAGATCCATCAGCTGAACTTCCTGCGCCCAAATCCGTTTCCTGCCAAGGCCTGCCGCGCGCAGGCCGAACTGCTGGCGCTGCTGACCAGGCAGAAAGGAACGGCCACGGCGTCTTCAGGCAACAAGAACGCTTGCGGCACGGCCGGCGCCTGCCGCATCGCCCCCGAAACACGGCTGAACCGGCGCGGCCAGCCCCTCCGTGCGACGATCAGGCAGCCTTTTTCAGGACTTCTTCCTTGAACATCGTGCGCAATGTCTCGCGCAGCTCGGGCGTGTCGGTGTGGCCGTGAACGGAAACGGCGTGCTGAACGGCCGCTTCCAGCAATTCTTCGTCGCTGTCCGCGGACAGGGACACCGTGCAGTTCATTTCGCTGGGGTATTCCCGGCAATCGATGTATTTGCGTGCCATGCTGAGCCTCCTTTTCCCCTCAGCCCCATACGCCAGGGTACGCAAAAGGGGAATTTCTATTTATAGACCACGCGATCAAGCGAAGCTTACCCCGGTCGATGCGATCCCCCGGCCCTTGAAACTGGCCTCCCCCGCCCCCATTAATGCTCCCGTCGAGTTTTACCTAACACGGGAGATCAAGGCATGTCCGCCACCAAAGAAACCCTGGGCTTCCAGGCCGAAGTCAAACAGCTTCTGCAGCTGATGATCCATTCCTTGTATTCCAACAAGGACATCTTCCTGCGCGAACTCATTTCCAACGCCTCCGACGCCGCCGACAAGCTGCGCTTCGAGGGCCTGTCGGATTCCGCGCTGTATGAAAACGACCCCGACCTCAAGATCCGCATCGCCGTCGACCGCGACGCGCGTACGCTGACGATCAGCGACAACGGCATCGGCATGAGCCGGCAGGAAGTCATCGACCACATCGGCACCATCGCCAAGTCCGGCACCCGCGAGTTCTTCAGCCAGCTCTCCGGCGACCAGAAAAAGGACGCCGCGCTGATCGGCCAGTTCGGCGTCGGCTTCTACTCCGCCTTCATCGTCGCCGACCGCGTGACGCTGACCACCCGCCGCGCCGGCCTCACCGCCGAACATGGCGTGCGCTGGGAATCCGAAGGCGCCGGCGACTACACGCTGGAAACCGTCGAGAAGCCCGCGCGCGGCACCGAGATCGTGCTGCATCTGCGCGAAGGCGAGGACGAATTCCTCTCCGACTGGAAGATCAAGTCGGTCATCCGCACCTATTCCGACCACATCACCCTGCCCATCGTGATGAAGAAGACCGAATGGAAGGACGGCGTCGAGGTGCCGACCGACGAGGACGAGACCGTCAACAAGGCCTCCGCCCTGTGGGCACGCGCCAGGAAGGACATCACGGAAGAGGAATACCAGGAGTTCTACAAGCACGTCGCCCACGACTTCGAGCCGCCGCTCGCCTGGTCGCACAATCGCGTCGAGGGCAAGCAGGAATACATCTCGCTGCTCTATGTCCCCTCGCACGCGCCGTTCGACCTCTACGACCGCGAGAAGCGGCATGGGATAAAACTGTACGTGCGCCGCGTCTTCATCATGGACGATGCCGAGCAGCTGATGCCGCAATACCTGCGCTTCGTCCGCGGCGTCATCGACTCGGCCGACCTGCCGCTCAACGTCTCGCGCGAGATCCTGCAGTCGAGCCGCGATATCGACGCGATCAAGGCTGGCTCGGTGAAGAAAGTGCTCGGCCTGCTCGAAGACCTGGCCGAGAAGCAGCCCGAGCAGTACGCCACGTTCTGGAAAGCCTTCGGCAAGGTGATGAAGGAAGGCCCGGGCGAGGACTTCGCCAACAAGGAAAAAATCGCCGGCCTGCTCCGCTTCGCCTCCACGCATACCGGCACGGATGCGCAGGTCGTCTCGCTCAAGGACTACATCGGCCGCATGAAGGAAGGCCAGAGCGCGATCTACTACATCACCGCCGACAGCTTCGCCGCCGCCCAGCACAGTCCGCACCTCGAAATCTTCCGAAAGAAAGGCATCGAAGTCCTGCTGCTGTCCGACCGCGTCGACGAATGGCTGATGAGCAACCTGCACGAATTCGACGGCAAGCCACTCAAGTCCGTCGCCAAGGGCGGCCTCGACCTCGGCGAGCTGGAAGACGAAGCCGAGAAGACCGCGCAGAAGGAAGCCGAGGAATCGATGAAGCCGCTGGTCGAGCGGATTAAATCAACCCTGGGCGAGCGCGTGAAGGACGTCCGCGTCACCCACCGCCTCACCGACTCGCCCGCCTGCCTTGTCACCGGCGAAGCCGACATGAGCGCCAACCTGGAACGCCTGCTCAAGGCCGCCGGTCAGGCCGCACCCAGCGTCAAGCCCACGCTGGAAATCAACCCGTCACATGCCTTGGTGACGCGGCTCAACAGCGAATCGGACGAAGACCGCTTCGCCGACTGGGCCAACCTGCTGTTCGAGCAGGCGCTACTCGCCGAAGGCGGCCAGCTCGACGATCCGGCGAGTTTTGTGCGGCGCCTGAATGGCTTGCTGGCGATGCTGCCGGGTTGATGAGAATTTTGTAACCGTTCGTGCCGGGCCTGTCGAAGCACGAACGACATTCAACCTCATCGAAGCGCGATTGGCGGTCAGTCGCGCTTTTTTTCGTCTACCCACAGATTGCTCGTCGGCCGGCGCGTCAACGTGCTGCATGCCTTCATCAAGAAGTTGCAGCAAACGCCCGACCATGAAGTCATGGATCGCTCGCCTGGAATCCGCCGGCAAGCATGCGCCCGCGGTGGCTTCGCTCAAGCGCTACGCTGAGGCCGTGGGATGCACGCTCAAAATCGAACTGGTTCCTGCCAATCGCAAGCGTCGAAAGAACAAGTCCTTCGACAAGCTCAGGACGAACGGCAACTTGTTGATTCCGTTCGTGGTGAGTCTGTCGAACCATGAGCGGAATCAACTTGTTCAGCGCTTCCCTAGCCACCCCCGGATTATGCCCCCGTTTTCCTCAGCTATCGGCAGCGGTCCTATTTGCAACCGGATGAATAACCACTCCATGTCCACCGGCGAGATCATTGCCCGTCCTGGCAAGTGAAGCTGGCGCGATGCGGGGATGTCCCCGGCCGGCCTTTGCGTTCCGGCTACCCGCGCCCCCAATGAAAAAAGGCCAGCACCCGCTGGCCTTCCCTCGCAGCGCGGAACCGCCTCAGACGGCCGCCAGCGCCTGCTTGCGGTATTTGTTGAGGTCGCGCACGTTCTCGAAGGTCTGGCCGAGCAGGTTCGACAGGTTGCGCAGGATGCCGCCGACCACCTTGTTTTCCCAGGTGTCGTCGAAGCGGATCTGCTCGTCGAGCCAGTGTTCCAGCCACTCCGGGTTGGGCAGGCGCGACTGGATGGTGTCCTGGGGGAACAGCGCTTCGTTGACGTGCAGGTTGGTGGGATGCAGCGCCTTGTCGGAGCGCTGGCTCGACGCCATCAGGAAGCCGATCTTGGCGAAGGCGGCCGCGACGCTCGGACCGCCTTCCTTCAGTGCGCGCTTCATGTATTGCAGGTAGGCGCCGCCGTGACGGCCCTCGTCACGCGAAATGGTCTCGTAGATGAACTTGATCACCGGTTCGGTGTGCCACTCGGCAGCGCACTTGTACCATTGGGTCAGCCGCACTTCGCCGCAGAAATGCAGCATGAGGGTTTCCATCGGCGGCGCCGAGTCGAACGGAAAGCGGATGGCGTGCAGTTCTTCCTCGGTCGGCGTGAACTCGGGCTTGAAGCGGCGCAGGTATTCCATCAGCACCAGCGAGTGCTTCTGTTCCTCGTAGAACCAGATCGACATGAAGGCGGAAAAGTCGCTGTCGTGCACGAAGTCGCGCAGGAACATCTCGGTGGCCGGCAAGGCCGCCCATTCGGTGATGGCGTTCATCTTGATCGTCAGCGCCTGCTCGTCGGACAGTTTGCTGGCGTCGAACTGGTCCCACGGAATATCGGTTTCCATGTTCCAGCGGGCGCGTTCGAGAGATTTGAAGAGATCGATGTAGAGCATGTCGGTTTGGGGCGCAGGATTATTTGGGTTATCCCCGGTGCGCCATTATTGTCTGAATCGGTGACATTTTAGTGTCTTTCTGCGATTTTTCCGTCTTTGTCGGAGGCTGCGCAAAAACGTAACTGGCATAATCCGGATTCTCGCACGTCCCGTCCGCCGACATGAATCCCGACCGTAGTTCCACCGCCCTTCCCGACACGTTTGCCCTGCATGCTGGCGAACTGATCGCGCTGCAGGTGAACGCCGCTCTCGCACTCGGCCTGGCCGACACCCATTTCCGCGACACCCTGGCCGATGGCTCGCCCGCGCCGGCGCTCGCCGTCATTCCCGCGGGCGCATTCGAATACGGTGCGGCCCCGCACGAAGCCGCACCGGCACAGGACCGCCCGCGGCGCACCGCGCTGATCGAACGCGGCTTTGCGATCGGCGTGCATCAGGTCACCACGGAAGAATTCGAGGCCTACGCCCGCGCCACCGGCTGGCAGCCGCGGCCGGAGCTGGTCTGGCTGTCTGGCCGCAAGCCGGCCATCAATGTGCGGCAGACCGAGGCACGCGATTACTGCGCCTGGCTGTCGCGCGAGACCGGGCAGCGCTACCGGCTGCCTACCGAACTG
>JAJZRT010000221.1 GCA_021802595.1 Pseudomonadota bacterium | reverse complement strand
TGGCTGCCCAGCGCCAGCCACAGCGCGACGAACAGCACCGCGCCGACCATGGCGATGGTGGTGTACTGACGGTTCAGGTAGGCCTGAGCGCCCTGCTGCACCGCCAGTGCGATTTCCTGCATGCGCGCATTGCCGGCCGGCTTTTTAAGAATCCAGCCGATCGACACCACGCCGTACACCAGGGCCAGCACGGCGCTGGCCAGAATCCACATCAACTGCGTCTCCATCACCACTCCTCCTTATCGTTTTGCTACGCACCAAAACAAAACGGCAGCTAGCGCTGCCGTCGACTTAGTTACCCATTGCCAGGCCACCCTCGAACCGTGTACCCGGCTCGAACCCGAATATCCGGTCGAGCTCCAGTTCCCGGATGCATTCGTCGACCGCTGCCTGCCCATGTTCGCGCTGCACTTCCGACAGAATCAGCTTGGCTGAATTGCCGTTGTAGAAGCCGCCGAAATCGGCCTGGACTTTCAACAGTTGCTTGGCGCGGTCGAGTGTCATTTGGTTAGGGGCCAGGATTTAGGGGCCAGGGACTGGGGGCGAGCGATCTATGGTCGCGTTATTTATAAAGACACGGGCTTCGCCCGCACATTCCCCTGAATCCCAGCCCTTCGTTCCTGGTCTTTGCTCCTCAGATCTTGAACACCGGCAGCTTCTTCGCCACCGCGACGTTCTTCAGCGTGACGTACACGGGCAGGCCGGCCTTGTATTTCGGGTAATCCTCCCCCTGGATCAGCGGCGTCAGGTAACGCTTGCACTTCTCCGTGATGCCGAAACCGTCCCGGGTGATGAAATCGCGCGGCATGAACTTCTCGACGTTGGCGACCCTGGACAGCGGCGCCATGCCGATCTTGTACTTGTAGGGCGCGTCGGAAATGCGGTCGACCGTCGGCATCACCGAGTTGTGGCCCTTGATCGCCAGCTCGACCGCCTTCTTGCCCAGTTCGTAGGCCTGCTTCACATCCGTTTTCGAGGCGATGTGGCGCGCGGCGCGCTGCAGGTAGTCGGCGACGGCCCAGTGGAACTTGTGGCCGAGCGCGTCCTTGATCATGTTGGCGACCACCGGGGCGGCGCCCCCCAATTGCGCGTGGCCGAAGGCATCGCGGGTACCCTGCTCGGCGAGGAACTTGCCGTCCGGGTAGTGGCAGCCTTCGGAGACCACCACGGTGCAGTAGCCATATTCCTTCACCTTCTTGTCGACGAGGGCGAGGAATTTCTTCTGGTCGAACTCGATTTCCGGGAACAGGATCACGACCGGAATGCCCTGGTCCTCGACCAGGCCGCCAGCGGCGGCGATCCAGCCGGCGTGGCGGCCCATGACCTCGATCACGAACACCTTGGTCGAGGTCTTGGCCATCGAGCGCACGTCGTAGCTCGCTTCCAGCGTGGACACCGCGATGTACTTGGCGACCGAGCCGAAGCCCGGGCAGCAGTCGGTGATCGGCAGGTCGTTGTCGACCGTCTTCGGCACGTGGATCGCCTGGATCGGATAGCCCATCGCCTCAGAAAGCTGGCTGACCTTGAAGCAGGTGTCGGCCGAATCGCCGCCGCCGTTGTAGAAGAAGTAGCCGATGTTGTGCGCCTTGAACACTTCGATCAGGCGCTCGTATTCGCGCTTGTTGGCCTCCAGCGATTTCAGCTTGAAGCGGCAGGAGCCGAAGGCGCCCGACGGCGTGGTGCGCAGCGCGGCGATGGCGGCCGCGGATTCCTTGGTGGTGTCGATCAGGTCTTCGGTCAGCGCGCCGATGATGCCGTTGCGGCCGGCATAGACCTTGCCGATCTTGTCCTTGTGCTTGCGCGCGGTTTCGATGACGCCGCAGGCCGAGGCGTTGATGACCGCGGTCACCCCGCCGGACTGTGCGTAGAAGGCGTTCATTTTTTTCGCCATGTTGGTGCTTCTCCTCGTTATTTCTCTGATGATGTTTGCAAAAACAAGAAGCCAGCGCAGGGCTGGCTTCGGAATCAACTGTTGCCGGACGCCTCGCCCTCGGCCAGACGCTTGGCTTCCTCGTCGGCCTGCATTTTCAGCAGCGTGGTGACGCAGTCGCCGATGTCGTCGTATTCCTCGCGACCAGTCGCGAAACGGTCGCGGATGCGCCAGAAGAACATGCTGCGGTAGCGCGAGTCGCCGGTCTTCGACAGCACGAAGTGACAACCGTGCTCGGTCCAGTAGAAGCCCGGGCACAGCGTCAGTTCGCGGTCGTCGATGTGCAGCCTGATTTCGGTTTCGACGTCCTGGATCTCGACGTCCCTGCCGTAGCGTTCCTTCACCGCGCCGGAGACGATCCAGCGTTCGGTGTCGGTCAGCGGGTGAATCTGCTGCGGCATCGTGCCTCAGCCGAGTGCCTTGAAGATCGAATCGCGGATGCCTTCGACCTTGCCGACGCCGGCGATCTTGACGTATTTGGGTGCGCCGGCCTCGCCGCGCGCGGCCCAGTCGCCGTAATACTTCACCAGCGGCTCGGTCTGCGCGTGGTAGACGTCGAGGCGCTTCTTGACAGTCTCTTCCTTGTCGTCGTCGCGCTGGATCAGGTCTTCGCCGGTGACGTCGTCCTTGCCGGCAACCTTGGGCGGGTTGAACACGACGTGATAGGTGCGGCCGGAGGCGACGTGCACGCGGCGGCCGGACATGCGCTTGACGATCTCTTCGTCGGCGACGTCGATTTCCACCACGTAGTCGATCGGCACGCCGGCGGCCTTCATCGCCTCGGCCTGCGGGATGGTGCGCGGAAAGCCGTCGAACAGGTAGCCGTTCTTGCAGTCGGGCTCGGTGAGGCGGGCCTTGACCATGCCGATGATGATGTCGTCGGAGACGAGGCCGCCGGCGTCCATGATGGCCTTGGCTTTCATGCCCAGTTCGGTGCCGGCCTTGATCTGCGCCCGCAGCATGTCGCCGGTGGAGATCTGGGGAATGCCGTATTTTTCCTTGATGTAATTGGCTTGCGTGCCCTTGCCCGCACCCGGACCGCCCAACAGAATCAAACGCATTGCGTGTCTCCTCGATTATGGATGTGTCAAAACCGTACTAGCCTAAGGCAAGCGCGATTCGAACAACACTTAAAATTTTTTATTGGTGGATTCAAGAGGCTGCTATGCAGCCCCGAACAGGCTGCGGACCCGCGCCAGGTCTTCAGGTGTGTCCACGCCTGCCGCCGGTGCGGTCGGCGTGATGCCCAGGCTGATGCGATGGCCGTGCCACAGCACGCGCAACTGCTCGAGCATCTCGTGGCGTTCCAGCGGCGAACTGGCAAGGCTGGCGTAGGTACGCAGGAAGCCGGCACGGTAGGCATACAGGCCGATGTGGCGCAGCGCGCCGAGCTCGTGCGGCATCGCCTGCTGCGCCGCAAAGGCGTCGCGCGGCCAGGGAATCGGCGCACGGCTGAAATACAGCGCGTAGCCGGCTTCGTCGGACACCACCTTGACGACGTTGGGATTGACGAAGTCGGCGTGGTCGTGGATCGGGTGCGCCAGCGTGGCCATCACCGCGTCGCCGTGCAGCACCAGCTGGCGCGCGGCTTCGCGGATCAGTGCCGGATCGATCAGCGGTTCGTCGCCCTGCACGTTGACCACCAGCGTGTCGTCGGCCCAGTTCAGGGTTTCTGCGACCTCGACCAGACGCTCGGTACCGGACTGGTGCGCTGGCGAGGTCATCAGGGCCTGATAGCCGGCCGCCTCGACCACCCGCTGCACGCGCGCATCGTCGGTGGCGACCACCACCGATTCGGCGCCCGCCTGCAGGGCGCGCTCCAGCACGTGCAGCACCATGGGCCGCCCGCCGATATCCGCCAGCGGCTTGCCCGGCAGGCGGCTGGACGCGTAGCGCGCGGGGATGACGACGCGGAAATGCATGCCAGGGCGTGTCCGCGCTACTTGCCGTGGATTTCGTCGGGCGACAGCGCGCGCGCCTCTTCCGGCAGCATCACCGGAATGTCGTCGCGGATGGGATAGGCCAGGCGGCAGGCGCGGCACACCAGCTCGTGCGCGGATTTCTTCCAGTCGAGCGGGCCCTTGCAGACCGGGCAGACGAGGATTTCAAGAAGCTTGGGGTTCATTGATGAGGGTCCTGTAGTTCAGGGACGCATCCGCCGCTTCGGGCTGTTGCGACTTGCTTTGATAAAGGTGGATGTCGGCCACCGACAGCAGCGTCACCAGGTCGTTGCCGTCGTGCGGGGCATGGGCGACGCCAAGGCTCACTGCCATCGGCAGGCCGTTGCTGGCGCTCCAGGCTTCGGTGCGCGCCTCGATCCGCTCGTAAATATGGCGGATGGCGGCTTCGTCGCGCTGCGGCAGGAGGGCGACGAATTCGTCGCCGCCCCAGCGTCCGCACACGCCCATCTCGGCCGATTCGCTGAAGATCTGCGCGAATTCGGCCAGCACGCGGTCGCCCACGCCATGGCCATAGCGGTCGTTGACCGCCTTGAACTGGTTGAGGTCGGCAAACAGTACGGTGGCCGGCGCAGGAGCCGCCGCCTTGCCGAAGAGATTGTCCGCCGCGGCCAGCAGGCCATGGCGGTTGAGCAGCCCGGTCAACGCGTCGAAACGGCTGCGGTAATCGAGCTGGCTGCGCTGATCCTCGATACGCCACATCAGGATGTAGGCATACAAGGCCAGGGTGACCCAGAACACGCCGAAAAACACATCGCCGGCATTGACTTCGAACCCGCCCAAGCGATAGCGGAAGGCAAAGGCGATCGCCATGCCGAGAAATGCGCCACCCAGCACTTCGGCAAACAGCCGCATGCCGTAGCGCATGCCATTGCCCAGCAACACCATCAGGAAGGCCAGGGCCGATGGCGGGATGGGATTGGGATCGTGCATCACGCACAGGGTGACGATGATCAGGTCGGCGCTCATGGCGCTGCGGATTTTCAGCAGCGTGACGCCTCGCAGCGCCTGACGGAAGAACCAGCTGTTGACGAAGAAATAAATCCCCAGCGCGATCAGCAGCTGTTCGATGCTGAACAGTACCGGACGAACGCTTTCCAGCGTGGAGAAATAGATGACCGCAAGCGAGAAGAACAGGTAGCGGGTGAAAAACTGGGTGACGATTTCGGAGCGATCGGGTACCCAGAAACCGCTGTCCTCGCTTTCCGCTTCCCAATGGCACGGGTGGCGGCGATCGCTCCAGTCAGAACTTTTCATGCCCATCTCTCCCTCAGATCCACGCACGCGACCGTTCTTATTGTCGTTTGATGCGTGCGTCCAGCCAGCGGACGAACCCGTCTTCCGGGGCGACGTCCAGTTCCACCGCCCACCAGTCCGTTCCTGCAAATCCTAGGCATTTTACCGCGTCTTTTTCCGTCATCAGTACCGCCCCGTCGATCGGCAGGTCCGTCGGTCGGAAAACATGGTGATCGGCGAAGGCACGCGGACGAAAGCGCAGGCCGTGCGCCTCGAGCATGGCAAAGAAGCCCTGCGGCCGCCCGATGCCGGTCGCCGCAAGCCAGTCGTGCGGCGGCAGGTCACGCAGCGCGCTTTTTTCCTGCGGCGCGCGCAGGCGCCAGGCCTTGCCCGCAGTGTAATCGGCGCGCCAGGATCTGACCGCTTGATAGGCACGGGGCTGGGCGGTCCCGCGCACCACCTGGACGACCGCATCGACGCTGCGCAACCGGCTGGCCGGTTCGCGCAGCGGACCCGCCGGCAACGGCCAGCCGTTGCCCAGGCCGGTCGCCGCATCGATGACGGCCAGTTCGATGTCGCGGTGCAGGCGATAATGCTGCAGGCCGTCGTCGGACACGATCACGTCCACCTCGGGGTGGGATTCCAGCAGGACGCGCGCGGCCGCCGCCCGGTCGCGCCCGACCACCACCGGGACGGCTGTCTTGAGCCGGATCAACGCCGGTTCGTCACCCACCTGTGCCGGCAGACTATCGGCCTCTACCTCGACGCAGCCGCGCGCCGCGCCCCCATAGCCGCGGCTGATCACGCCGGGGCGATAGCCCTGGCTACGCAGCCGGTTCACCAGCCAGATCACCAGCGGGGTTTTGCCGCTGCCGCCGGCGGTGATGTTGCCGACCACGACCACCGGCACGCCGACGGACTCGATATGCAGCCAGCCGCGCCGATACGCCAGACGGCGCAGGCCGGACACGGCAGCGAACAGCAACGCAAGGGGAAGGAGCAGCACGGCGGGGACGCCGCGCGTCCAGACATGCTGGAGGGAAGGCATGGCGCCCGTTACTGGGCGGTTTGCGTGGCGAAGGTGATGCGGGTCAGCCCCTCCCGGCGCGCCGCTTCCATCACGTTCACCACGGATTGATGGGTGGCGCGCGCATCGGCGTTGATCACCACCACGGGCTCGTTCTCGCTGCCGGCAGCTTTCTTCAGTGCGACAGCCAGCCCGTCGATCGAGGCATCGCTCACCACCGTGCTGTCGATCTCGTAGCGGCCGTCCTCGGATACGGCGACCTCGATCTGCTTCGGCGGATTCGGGGTCTGGGCGGCGCTGCTGGTGGGCAGGTTGATCTTGAGTTCGGCGAAGCGCGCGTAGGTCGTCGTCACCGCAAGGAAAATCACGATGACGAGCAGGATGTCGATGAACGGAATCAGGT
>JAJZRT010000220.1 GCA_021802595.1 Pseudomonadota bacterium | reverse complement strand
ATTTGTCCGTGTGCGGATGTTGCCATCTGTGGACGCCCCGCGGAAAGCAAGCGCAAATTTGAGGGTGCACAGGTGTCGGATGCTGCCATCTGTCCGGCCTCTGGGTGCAGAGATGGTTCTGCGGGCCTGTATGGGAGTTCGCGGATCGGATCCAAAACACTACAGCGTGCTCGCGCACATTGGTAACAACTGGTTTTCCGACCCCGTCTCGCCGACGGTTGTGCCATACTCTCCTTCGATCGCCTACCTTCTCCGCCAGCCTCAGTAGCTTGGCAGTTTATACTGCTGCAGCTAACGAAGCTCGATAATCCTCTTTCTTTGTGAGCACGGCCCACACAATGCGTGCGGTCTTGTTGGCCTGTGCAACCGTGACCAACATTCGCGGCTTGCGTGTCAGCATCGAAGCAAGCCAGCCTCCTTCGGTCGGGCCTTTCTTGCTAGCGTGTCGGATCAAGGTACTCGTGCCGATAATCAGCAAACGCCGCAAGGTTCGCTCGCCCATCTTCGTTGTCCGCCGCTGCCTGGGCTTGCCGCCAGTCGATTTTTGCAATGGTGTGAGCCCTACCCAGGCGGCAAAGTCCCGCCCTCGCGCGAAAGTCTCCGCGGGTGGCGCCAGAGCGCAAATAGCCGTCGCCGCGATCGGGCCGATGCCCGGGATCGTCATTAGGCGCCGCACATCCACGTCCTCGCGAGCTCGCCGGGCGATTTCCTTGTCGAGATCAGCGATCTGAAAATCGAGCCCATCGAGCCCATCGAGCCCATCGAGCCCATCGAGCATGACCAGCATGACCCGGAGCATGTCGCGGGCTGCTACCGGCAGCGAGTTGTCGCTATCGATCACCTCGCGCAGCGACGCCATCCACATCCGGCCCTTCGGAGCAACCCAGCCGTATTCGGCCATGTGACCGCGGATCGCGTTGATCAGTTGCGTGCGCTGCCGCACCAGAAGATCTCGGGTACGGAAAACCAGCGCCGAGGCCTGCTGCTCCTCGCTCTTGACCGCGACAAAACGCATGTTCGGCCGCTGCGCGGCTTCGCTGATTGCTTCGGCATCATTTGCGTCGTTATTCTGGTTGCGCTTGACAAACGGCTTGACGTAAGCTGGCGGGATTAAACGGACATCATGCCCCAGTTTCGCAAGTTCGCGAGCCCAGTGGTGTGCGCCGCCGCAGGCCTCCAGCGCCACCAGGCTGCGAGGCTGCGCAGAGAAGAACTCCAGCACTTTTGCCCGCGTGAGCCGCCGGCTGAAGACCTTGTGGCCATCGGCATCAACGCCATGCGCCTGGAAAACGTGCTTTGCGATATCGAGTCCAATTGTAGTAACCTCGGCCACGGACGCCTCCTCCTGCAGGTGTGTTGACACCTACCTTGGCACATAGATGCCGTCGGGGGGCGTCCACCCCATCACTAAATTTTTGGAGTGTTGGGTCGGCGGTGCGTGGCCGCGGCTTCAGTCTGCGGGGTGTTCGCTAATGTTGTGGGGCAGCGCGATACCGGCGGCCTTGAAGACAATTCCTGTCCGTCGTCAGAACATTTGGCGCACATCGCGCATCGCAATCCGCTCTACTGGCATTCGTCCGCTCCCTCGATCAGCCAAAGGGAGGGAACCTGAACCAGCCAGCAGAGACCTCAATCCGATCCGGCCAACCCCGCCCGCCTGGGCGAATAAAAGTCGGAACAGGCGGGCGAAGTAATCTCGGAATAGGTGGCCGAATAATTCCCGAAATCCCGGGCGATTTGAGCCCGGAATCAGCAAGCGTTTTCCGATCAGGATCGATCTATGCCTGCTTATCATGGAACATGCCCGTCAACAGCACCAGCCGTGTCAGGGCAGGGAGTGACCTTACACCGGTCCTCTTCATGATCGCGGCGCGATGCGCCTCGACGGTCCGCTGGCTGATGCCAAGATCGGAAGCGATGTTCTTGCTCGGGTGGCCGGCAAGCACACGCAGCATGATTTCGCGTTGCCGGTCTGTCAGCATGCCCAGGCGCTGCCGCGCATCGTCGCGCGCCTGGGCCCGGCGGACCTGGTTCGAGTTCAGTTCGATCGCGGCGTCTATACCCGCCAGTAGATCTGCAACCGCAATGGGCTTTTCGATGAAATCCGCAGCGCCCGCATGAAGCGCCATGACTGCCTGCTGGACATTACCATGGCCGGTCATGATAATGACCGGCGTCTCGTTCGCTTCCTTGCGCAACAGTTTCAGAAGGTCGATGCCCGACATGCCGGGCAGGCGCGCGTCGAGTAGCAGACAGGCATGGGAAAGCTGGCTGCCGTCGCGCAGGAAATCCTCAGCGCTGACGTAAGCGGCAACCTGCCATCCGTGTTTGCCGAGCAGGGCGGACAGGCTGTCACGAATAGGCTTGTCGTCATCGATGATGCCGACGCACGCCTCGCCGTGCATGGGATTCGGCGGCGACCGCTCGCCGGTTTCTATCTTCCTGATCGCCGCGGCCAATTCGCCGGGCAGGATCGGCTTATTGAGCCGGACGGCCCCGTGTTGCTCGATCTCGGCCAACGTCTCACTGGAAATTTCGCCGGTCAGGATCAGGCTGGCGACCGGCGCGTCCAGCCGCTTGCGCAACGCCGTCACCGCCTCGGTGCCCGACATGCCACTCGGCAAATTGTAGTCAGTAAGAATGAGGTCGGGTCGGAAGTCGCTGGTAGCGACCCGCGCCATTGCTGCTGGTCCGTCTGGCACTGCCTCAATCCGGTGCCCCATGCCTTCGAGAAACTGCACGAGGAGTCGGCGCAGATCGGGATCGTCTTCGATCAAGAGAATTGCCTTGGGACGCCACACCAGTGCGACGGCTCGGGAGGTCTGGGCTTCCGCCTGTGCCGCGGCCGACACAGCTGGGGCCAACGGCACCTGGACCGCGAACATCGACCCCCTGCCCATGCGCGAACGCAGTTCGATCGGGTGTCCGAGCAACTCACCAACGCGCCGGACGATCGCAAGCCCGAGCCCGAGGCCGCGGCCACGTTCGCGGGCCGGATTGTCGATCTGATAATGTTCGTCGAAAATAGCAGTCCATTCGGGTTCGGGAATGCCGACGCCGGTGTCCCAGACCTCTATGCTGAGTCCGCCGTGCCGACGCCGACAGCCGAGCAGGATCCTGCCGGATTGCGTGTACTTGATGGCGTTCGACAGCAGGTTGCGCAGCATCTGCTTGAGCAGTGCACGGTCGCTCGCGATCACCACGGTGCTGTCTACGACGCGCAGTTGGACGTTCCGCTCCTCCGCCTGAAAATGAAATTCATCGTGAAGATCGCGCAGGATCTCGTCGACCGCGAACGTCGAAACCGTAACCTTCACGGTGCCGGCCTCGATTTGATTGATGTCGAGCAGGGTGTTCAACATGCCGGCCATCATTGAGGTGGTCTGCTTGATCTGCTGGATCAGCCCCAGCGCGGCTATGCCACTTGTCGTTTCCGTCAGCAGTTCCTGCAGGAGCGCTATCGTTTGCAGAGGCTGGCGCAGATCGTGGCTTACCGCAGCGAGAAATCGCGATTTCGCGCGCGTCGCCCGCTCAGCCTGCTGCCGGGCGGCCTCCAGGGCGCTTGCCGCAAGCTTCTGTTCGGTGACGTCGGCGAAGGTGACAACGATGCCGTCAACTCCGCCGTCATGGTTGCGATACGGCAGGATTCGACGTGTCAGCCAGCGGCCTGCTGGCGCCTCGATCTCGCGCGCCGCCGGAATTGCAGTCTGCAAGACTGCAGCAGCATCGTCAGCCAGGGTTTCGATGCCTGCAACCCCGGTCAGATCGGCGAGCGGCCGACCAATATCGCCGCGAAGGATATTGAACAGTTCTCTCGTGGCCGGTGTGAACAGCCTTATATTGAGCGCCGGGTCGAGGAACAGCGTTGCCACGTTGGTGCTGTAAAGCACGTTCTCAAGGTCATTGGAGGCGTTTCGTTCGCGTTCGAGGGTTTCCTGCAGCTGGCCGTTCAGTGCGGTCAGTTCCTCGTTCAGCGATTGCAGCTCCTCCTTGGAGATAAGCAACTCCTCGTTGGTAGACTGGAACTCCTCGTTGATCGACAGCGCTTCCTCGTTGACCGCGCGCTGATCTTCGCCGGCTCTCTCCAGTTCGCGAATCACTCCGAGCAGCTCGGTCTTGGTGGCGGCAAGTTCGCCCTCCAGTTCGACAACCCGCGGGGCATTCTCCTCGCCGGTCTTGCCTTGTGCGCGCGGCTTGTCCGGCTGGCGTTCGATGAAACAGACCAGCAGCGCCGCTTCCCCGGCCTCCGGAACCGGCCGGACCTCGATGTCGAACGCCATGCTGCCACTCGGGGTCTCCACGGTGCCGCCCGCGACCACGACGCGCCCGCGGCCCTCTGTGGCGCGCTGGATCGCCCCGCGCAGCCTGGCACGGACCCCGGGGTCGACCATAGCCAATAGGTCATGGGATGGAGGACCTGGCGGCACCTTGAGAAAACGCTCGATCGGCCCCAGTGAGAACAGGGTTTCGCGACGCGTATTGATCAGCACAGCGGCCGGCGCATAAAGGTGGAGCACGAGTCTTCCGCAAAGTTCGGCGAGGCTCGCCGGGCGTGGCGGACCGTCAGGAGGGCGGCGCAGCGGCGGTAGCCGTAGCGTATCGCCGATCCCGATCGAGAACCCCAGATCGCCCGGCATGAGCGGGCCGTCGCGCTGATAGATTCGCTCCTTCTTGGAGATGACCGAGAAACCGTGGTCGGCGCGGCCGGTCGTCTCCGAAGTGCCTAGCAGGAGGATGCCGCCATTACGCAGTGCGAAGCGGCACAGGGACATGACCTTCGCCTGTGCCTCCGGCCGCAGATAGATCAGCAGGTTGCGGCACGAAACAAAATCCAGCCGGGAGAACGGCGGGTCGGTCAGCAGGTCCTGGACGGTGAACACCACGAGCGAACGCAACTCGGGCACGATGCGATAGCGGTCGCCTTCGCGGATGAAGAAGCGGCCGAGCCGATCTGCCGTGACCTCGGCTTCGATCGTCGGCGGATAAAGACCCGCGCGCGCAGCAGCAACGGCTTCGGCATCGATGTCGGAGGCGAAGACCTGAATCTGGCTTTGCGATTTCGCGCGGTCCAGCGCCTCACGAAACAGCATTGCCAGGGAATAGGCTTCCTCGCCCGTGCTGCACCCGGCGACCCAGATGCGGATCGGCAGGTCTTGGGGGTGGCGGGCGATCAGATCCGGGATCACCTGCTCCTCCAGGGTCTTGAAGATCTCCGGATCGCGGAAAAAACTGGTGACGTTGATCAGCAAGTCCTTTGCCAGCAGGTCGAGTTCGGCCGCATTGCCGCGCAGGATGTCGAGATAGGCCTGCAAGTTGCCGGGATCTATGGCGGCGAGCGCCATCCGCCGCTCGATCCGTCGCTGCAGGGTGCCCCTCTTGTAGGGCGTGAAATCATGCCCGGTGCCGCCAAGCACCATCGCGATGATGGCCTCGAACGGCGGCTGATCGGGGGTGGGTTCACGTTCGGACGATCTATCGACGGAACGAGCGTAGCTGATCAGGCGGGCGGGGATTTCGGCAAGCGACAATACGGCGTCGACCATGCCGGTCGCGATCGCATTGGACGGCATGCCATCATACGCGGCCTCGCCCGGATGCTGGGCGATGACGAGCCCGGCATGTTCGCGGATCGAACGGATGCCGATGCTGCCATCCGCGCCGGTGCCCGAGAGCACGACCGCCGCCGCCTGCGTCCCATAGCAGGTGGCCAGCGAGGGCAACAGGAAATCAAACGGCAGGCGTGCCCCGTGGTGGGCCAGAGGTTGCGACAGGCGCAGCACACCGTTGTCAACCGCCAAATACGTGCCGGGTGGTATGAGATAGACGGTTTCAGACTCGACCGGCAATCCGTCCGCCGCCTCGCGCACCATCATGCCGGTATGCCCCGACAGCAGATCGGCCATCATGCTCGGATGGTTGGGATCGAGATGCTGGACGACGATCAGCGCCATCCCGGACCCATCGGGCATCGCGTCGAGCAACTTGCGGCATGCATCGAGTCCGCCTGCGGACGCGCCAATGCCCACGACAAGGAATCGCCCCGGCGTTGTCATGGCTGCTATATCTGTTACCGCCTGATGGCGCGTTTGCCGGGCGGCAGGCTGCGGCGGTTTCATGGCGCCGATACTCCTGTCCCGGATCAATTACTCGACCAATACGCTGTCTCAACCAAAATAACAACGATTGATCCGAAGCTGCCGGGTATGCCTTTGGCCCATAATAGACTCCGATCCTGCATCCTCGCCGCGCGGATTTCCATTCGAGTGGCCGGACTCCGCGAAACCAATCGCCCCATCAATGATGCGCGCTCAGCTCGACTTTGGCCATTTCATGCGGGGTAGCATGCAGCGTTGAGCAAGCCGGTGAGGAGGTTTGGTGGTATTTTCGGCATGTCTTGTGGCTGACTCGACGTTTGTAAATGCCCATGGGTCCAGAGTTCTCGTCGGACTGAGGCGATAGAGCATTGTCAGGTTGACGTGGTGATCGTGTGCCCGTAGCGATTTCGGATGATGGCTTTGACTCTGCCTGCACGTTTGAAGGGATATCGCTTCCCTCGATCGGTGATCGCGTAT
>JAJZRT010000219.1 GCA_021802595.1 Pseudomonadota bacterium | reverse complement strand
GGCCGATGCCGGCGGATGAGTTCGAGCGATCGATTCGGCAGCATTGAGTGCCCGCCAGCCGGGGGGGTGCGCAAGCACCCTCACTTGAATCACTCCCACTCGATCATCAACGGATCACGCAAGTCCGCATGGTTAAAGGGTTTGGCTGTGATCGACATGGGCCTTTACCGTCGCTTTTACCGTCAGAAAAACATGCCCTTTGCTGGCGCGGGTTTGCGCGGCATCGGCTCATCATCAATCAGCGTCTAGGATAACGCAGCAAGCCGCGTAGCGAGCAAGTCGGCTTGCTCGGCAAATCTCTTCGCATCGGCCTTCTGCAACTGCGCCAGGTTGTGCAGCTTCCAGCGGATGCCCGGCAGGTGTTCGAGGTGCGCGATGCCGAGCAGCGACCACTCCGGCGTGCCGGCGGCCAGCGACAGCAGGAAGCGCCGCTCGTGCTCGTCCAACCCCTGCTGAAGTTCGCGCACCATGCGTTCCCGCGCAGCGAGCAGTGCATCGAGCGGCACCGGCTCGGCCGTCATGCCTTGGAAGTTGTGCTCGTAGTCGTACCGGACGTCCCGCAGCGGCGGGAACAGCACTTCATGGATCGGCCGGTTGCTGCAGGCCAGATAGACCACGAATGCGCGCCGGATGCCGGGCGTGATGCCCTCGTGTGCAAAGAGCTGCATGACGTCGAACAGGTCGCGCGGGTGCTGCCGATCCAGCGCCGCCACCAGTTTGCCGCCATACACGTCTTCCAGGGACACCACCGGGATGTCCAGATCGGCCATCAGCACGTCGCGCGCGGTGGGCGTGAGCGAAGCATGACGCACCGGCTGCACCGTGCCACGCATGACGAAGTTGACTTCGACCTTCACTTGAATCGAATCGCGGCGCACTAGCAACTTCGTCTCCCCTGCGGCAGCCGCTGGCGCGTGCGTCTGGAAACCTCGCTTCTTCAAGCGTTCGGCGGCCTGTCGAACAGCCTCGTTGATGCGCGCCAGTGCCTCGTCGCGCGGCAACGCGTGATCGGGAAAGACCAGATCGAGATCGACCGACAAGCGCGGCATGTCGCGCACGAACAGATTGATCGCGGTGCCGCCCTTCAGTGCGAACGTGTCGTCCACGAACACCAGCGGCGCCACTTGCGTCAGCAAGCGCGCGGTATCGAGATAGGTCTGGTTCACGGCTTGAGCACCAGCAGGCCATCGGTTGATCGGGACACCCAGGGCCGGTCGCTGCCCGTCGGCAACGTGGCTGGATCGAGCTTCGCCACCCAAGGCGATGACGCTTCGCGGCCAAGTTGCAAACATAGCCGCACGGTCTTGACGTTCGTGCAGTGCTGCAACAACTCGCGCAGCACGTCGGCGCGCAGGTTGTACGCGCTCTCGACGAGTTCGCGCGCTTCCTGCAAGGGTTGGCGCACGCCGACTTCGCTCAACAGTTCCAGCAAGGCCCGCTCCGGCGCCGAGACCTGCGGCGCTCCGTTGCGCTGCTCGAACGGGCCGACGTGCAGCAAGGCGTCCGGTTGCTCGTCGAACAGGCGCTTGCGGTGGTACTCGGCCGGGAAGCGTGCGGTGAACCATTCCGGCAGACGCGCTGCCGTCCAGCCGTACAGGTGCAGCACGGGCTGCTGCGACACGTACTGGCGCACGCCGTACCAGTCCAGCGCCGACTTACCGCCGACGTGCAGGCCCTCGAATCTGCGCTGCAACAACAACAAGCTGGGATGCAGGGCCAAGGCATCGTTGGGGCGGCAGAAAACCCCGCGCGCCAAGCGCGTGAGCCAACCCGCCCGGACGTAGTGGACGGCCAGATCGGCAGAGATGCCCAGCACCGCCAAGTCCTCCGAGGTCAGCGGCGTCCCCGGGGCCAGCCGGGTGTAGAGGGCGTTTAACTTGCTTGGAGTAGTCGTAGCCATACTACGACTTCTACTGCTTTTCCAAGCAGAAGTCAATTTGATATGGCGTTTCCAGTCGTAGTCAGGATACGACAATGACAATATATTCAAACTCTCACCCCTTCGGCACAGCCGCACGGGAAGGCTGTGGGCTGCCCTCTCCCCTACCCCGCCTGAACCCCCGATCCCCCGCGATGAACGCATCCAGCATGTGCGGGATCAGCGTCGTCGCATCCACCGCTTCGCCGTAGGTCTGCGCGTGCATCGCCGCGTAGCGGTCGAGGTCGGCCTTGAGCGTGGCTGGGCACGCGAAGGTCAGCTTTACGCTCTCGGTTTTCGGCAGCGGCCCCAGTCGCAGCTTGCGTGCCGTGCTCATCGTGAAGTCCCCCGGTTGAAGAACAGCGGCTGGAACGGCCGCAGTACCAGGTCGCGGTTGACGATGATGCGCACCGGCAAACCGGGGCGCTCGGTCAGCGTCGGCTGGATGTTGAGGTTGCGCCGGGTCATCTCCTGCCCAACCTGATTCACGCTGTCCTGCAAGCTGTCGCGGCCGGCAATAACGACGCGATCGCCGTTGCGGTTCTCCGGCGCGGCCAGCTCGGCGCCGACGCCCAGCAGCGTCGTCAGCGCCGCGCCGGCGAAAATGCGATCCCAATGCCAATCGACGCCATCCTCCAAGCCGGAATAGCCGGCCGGGTCGGTACCCGCCAAGTTGTCGAGCGTCAGCGAGGACGTGTCCGGCAGAATGATGCGGTTCCACACTACTTGCACGCGGCTCTGCCCGTAGGCGACCTGGCTGTTGTATTTGCCGAAGATGCGCGACCCCTGCGGGATCAGCAGATAGCGGCCCGTCGCCGTGTCGTACACCGGCGCCGTCACCGTGCCGATCACGTCGCCCGGCAAATCCGACTTGATGCCCGTCACCAGCGCCGCCGCGATCACAGTGCCGGCCATGACCTGATACGGCGAGGTTGGCAGTTGCAGGTTGCCGGAATTACGAGTTTCCGTGGTTCCGGCTTTCTGGAACGCCTCCTTCTGGTCCTGCCGGTTCTGCACGGCGGTCGGGTCGGCGGGCTGCGCCGCCGTCGAGGCCGGCCCGGCCGCCTGTGGGTCGAAGCCCGCTAAGCCGGATGCCGGCGCGACTGAAGCGGTCTGCGCGGCGGGTGCAGGGGCAGCGGCGCGTTGGTTGCTGGACCGGAAGAACACCGACGAACCTGCCGCCGCTTCCGCCTCCTTGCGCAACGCGTCGCGTTCGGCCGCCGCCGCATCCTGGCCAGGCGGCGTGTAGCTGGCCACCAGCGGCGGCTGCGACTTGACGATAGCCGGGCCAAGGTCGCCCGGCAGCGGCGGCCCCAATTCCGGCACCTTCGGCGGCAGCTTGGAGTAGTCGGCGGGAAGTCGGTTGAGTTCTTCGGACTTCGACACGCGATCGACGTTGTAAAGCTCGGTCGCGTCGTTGCTGGCGCGCTGGTGTTTCGGTTGCAGTGACCAAAGCGTAGCGCCCAACACGGCAACGCCAAGGCCACCCGTCAACAGCGCCAGCGTGCGCCGATTGAGGCGCGTCACCGGGCGCGGCTGCGCGCGCAGCGCAACGTTCTCCGGCGCGACCTTCGGCGCGGCGTCAGGAATGGGCACGTCCGGGATTTCGTCCTGGCTCATGGTCAGTTCCCCCGCGTGCCATCCGTGCGCTCGATGCGCACCACGTCACCCTTGTCGCCACCCAGGCGCAGTTCGGCCGCGCCGAACAGGCGATCCACGATGTAGTACGGCGAGCGGAAGCGGTAGTTGACGAGCTGGCCGTCACCCTGCGCGCCGATCACGAACAGCGGCGGCAGTTCGCCTTGGGCGATGCCGGGCGGGAACTGGATATAGACCTTCTCGCCGTCGTCGAAGGCGCGCAACGGCTTCCACGGCGGGTTGCTGCCGGTGACCGCGTAGCGGAAGCGGATCTTCTCCAGCGACAGGCCGGCGTCGATCGGCGTGGCGGCTTGCGCGGCCCGATCCTGGCGCTGCAAGGCAAGCATCTGGTCTTTCGGATACTCCCACGACACCGACGCCATCCAAGCCTTGTCGGTCGAGGTCAACTCGATCAGGTAGGTGCGCCGGCTGGTGGTGATGACGAGGTTCGTCTTGAGGCCCGAACGGATCGGCTTCACCAGAATGTTGACGCGCAGTGCGTCGCCGGCACCGCTGGACGTGTCGCCGACGATCCAGCGCACGGTATCGCCAGCAGCAACCGTCACCAGTTCCTCGCCGGGCTGAAGCGAAATCACGGTGACGCGGCCCGGCGCGGCATAGACCTGATACAGCGCGCCATCGGTGAAAGGCCAGACCTGGATCGCGTTGACGTAGCCCTCCCGCGTGGGCGCGATACGTGCCTCGGCGTTGGCGCGCGAGACGCGCACGGTTTCGTCGGCGGGTTCGAGGGCGGGCTTGGCGTCGTTGTCTGAAGGCAATGGCTTCATCTGCGCCGGCATCGGCAGCACCTTCGGCACCTCCACCACTTCGACCGGCTTGGGTGGCTCGGGCAGCGCCTGCGCCTGCACCGGCTCGTCGAGCGAAATGCGCGGCGGCGGCTTGCCCTGTGTGGCGCAGCCCGACAGGGCCGCCACGGTCAGCACGAAAGCGTAAGAGCGGAAAGACAGGTTCATGGCTTGGCTCCTTCGGACGCATCCAGCTCGCGGCTCCACGACAGGCCGTTGACGTAGATGCCGAGCGGGTTCTTGCGCAGGCGTTGCTCGGTGCGCGGGGTTTGCAGGACGATCGACACCACGGCGTTCCAGCGTTCGATGCCGGCCGGTGCGCCGTTGACGAACCGTTGCTCCGTCCAGCGCACGTTGAATGACGAATCGCTGGCGCGCGTGACGCTGGTGATCTGCACTGTCACTGATTCCTTGCCGACGCGTGCGAACGGATCGTTCTTGCTGGCGTAGTCGTTGAGCACGACGGCGCCCTTGTCGGTGGTGTAGTCGTAGGCATCGAGCCAGTTCTGCCGCACCACGATCGGGTCGATGGAGAGCGAGCGAACCAGCGTGATGAAGTGCGCGAGGTGATAGGCGATCTGCGCATCGGCCGGCCTGTACGGCGTGGTGGCTTCGCCGACCGCGCGCACCTGGCCGGTGTTGTCCACCTCCACGACGTAGGGCGTGACGATGGACTGCGCCGAACGCCACACTAGGCCACCGGCCATCAGCAGCGCGAGCACGAGGCAGCCGAAGGCCATCAATCGCCAGTTCTTCGCCTGCACGCGGGCCGAGCCGATGCGCTCGTCCCACGCTTGCGCGGCGGCTTGGTACGGAGTGGCAGGCTGCGGCGTGTCGGCGTAGCGCACCTGCGGTCGCTTGAATCGCATGGCTGGTTCTCCTCAAGGATCGCTCATTCGTTTGGTTGGCCCAGACTTGGGCCCTGTGCCGAGCCGCCGCCGTCCCCGCCGCGCAATGTGTGCGCGGTGGTCGTCGCTGCATGAGCGATCTGCTGGCGGCGATGCAGGCGCTTGGCCCAAGCGGGTTGCGTTTGATCGGTAGCAGTCGAGGACGGGCCGGCGTTGGATGCGCCCGCTTCGGTGGACACACCGTCAGCCGTGCCACCTTCGCCGCGGAACGCACCGGCCACCCGCTCACCGAACGCGCGTGCGCCGGCGGCAACTTTCTGTCCTGCGGCTTGCGCGCCCGCCCGTGCGACGTTGCCCACGCCTGCGGCAGCGCCCTTGAAGCCACCGCCCGCCGCAGCGGAACCTACTTGGAATGCCGACCGTGCGCTGCTGGCCGTCGAAGCGGCAGCCCGTGCGCCGCTACCGATCGCACTGGCCGCAGCCGGTGCCATACGTGCACCGGCAGCCACGGCGCCACCGACGCCAGTAGCCGCCGCGCCGATGGCGACGGCGGTGCCGGTCGCTCCCAGCGCCGCGCCGGCCATCGCGCCCGCGCCGAGCTGCGGAGCACCGGACACGAGGCCCGTGGCGATGCCTGGCCCGTAGATACCGAGCGCGAGCATGGCGAGCGAAGCCAGCATCACGACCAGCGCGTGGTCGATGGACGGCTCGGCTGGCGTCGTCGGGAACTCCGCGAACAGGCCCGTACCGATGCCGACGATGACGGCCAGCACCAGCACTTTGATGCCAGACGACACAACGTTGCCGAGCACCTTCTCAGCGAGGAACGCGGTCTTGTTCCACAACGCGAACGGCACCAGCACGAAGCCTGCCAGCGTGGTCAGCTTGAACTCGATCAGCGTGATGAAAAGCTGCACCGCCAGCACGAAGAAACAGACGATGACGGTCAGCCAGGCGAGGAACATCACGACGATGGGCGTGATGTTGATGAACACCTCGGGGAAGCCTGCCATGTCGCTGATCTGTTCGAGGATCGGCATACCGGCATCGATACCGGTTTTGGCGAGATGCCCCGGTTGCAGGAACGTCTCCATGCTCACGGCCGAGCCGGTGGCCGTCAGGCCCAAGCCGGCGAACGAGCGGAACACGATGCCGGCCAGCATGCTGAAGTTGCCGATGATGTAGGCGAAGGCGCCGACGTAGAGCACCTTGCGGATGAGCTTCGCCATCACGTCTTCGCCCTGGCCCGTGGCGTGGCCGAGCGCCCAATACAGGCCCGCGAGCGTCATGTCGATTGCCACCAGCGTGGCAGTCAGGAAACCGACTTCGCCGCGCAGCAAGCCGAAACCGGATTCGATGTAGGCGGAAAAGACGTT
>JAJZRT010000218.1:472-6588 GCA_021802595.1 Pseudomonadota bacterium | reverse complement strand
CCCCTTCCACGACGTGCTGCTGGGGTCGAGGGTCATGGCGGTTTTTCGAAACTTACATGAAGCGGTCGAGGAGGCGGCGGCTGGTTTTGTCCAGGCGCGTGAGGTCGCGGATCAGATACTGGACGCCGTGGCTGTCGCCAATCAGCAGGGTCGTCGTGCCGAGGCGGCGGATGTCTTCTTCGCCCTTGAGGACGAAACGGGTGTCGCCGCGATCTGTCTCGACATCCCAGGTGCTTGGGAGGGCGAAGGTGGAAACCTGGCGCAGGCGGCGGATCTCGGGAATGAATTCGCGGCTGGCGAGCTCGTCCTCGACCAGCCGGCGCGTGGTGTCCGGCAGGTCGGCCAGGCGCTCGATCCACGCCAGTTCGTGGCCGTCACTGCCGACCAGCGCGATGCCCTCGTCCGGCGCGGCGATGGGGAAGGCGCGCACCGGCACGACGGCGTGCACGCTGCCGTCGGCGGTCGTCAGCCGCAGGTGGCCGTGGGCGTCGCGGGTGAGTGGGATGGGGGTCATGGCGCTTCGCTCTTCACAGGGGGCCTGGCTTCGGTGCCGACGCTGGGCTGCTCGTCGAGGTCGGTGTCGACGTTGCGTGCCTGCGCCTGGTAGAGGCGGTAATAATGGCCTTCGCGTGCCATCAGGTCGTCGTGGTTGCCGACCTCGACGATCTGGCCGCGGTCCATGACGACCAAGCGGTCGGCGCGGCGCAGGGTGGAAAGGCGGTGGGCGATCGCGATCGTGGTGCGCCCGCGTACCAGGTTGTCGAGCGCTTTCTGGATTTCCTTTTCCGTCTCGGTGTCGACCGAGGAGGTCGCCTCGTCGAGAATCAGGATGCGCGGGTCGATCAGCAGTGCGCGGGCGATCGAGATGCGCTGGCGCTCGCCGCCCGAGAGGCCCTGGCCGCGTTCGCCGACCAGCGAGTCATAGCCCTGCGGCAGGCGCAGGATGAACTCGTGGGCATGCGCCGCGCGTGCAGCCGCGACGATCTCGGCGCGGCTGGCACCAGGCTTGCCGTAGGCGATGTTCTCGGCGATGGTGCCGAAGAACAGGAAGGGCTCCTGAAGGACGAGGCCGATGTTGCGCCGGTACTCCGCCACCGGCAGCGAGCGGATGTCGACGCCGTCGACGCGGATCGCGCCTTCGGTGAGGTCGTAGAAGCGGCAGATCAGATTGACCAGGGTGCTCTTGCCTGAGCCGCTGTGGCCGACCAGGCCGATCATCTCGCCCGGCTGGATGGCGAGGCCGAGGCCGCGGATCACGCCGCGATTGCCGTAGCGAAAGGACGCGTCGCGGATCTCGATGCCACCCTTGATCTGGGGCAGGTGCACGGGCCTGGCGGGCTCGGGCACGCTGGAGACGTGGTCGAGGATGTCGAAGATCCGCTTGGCACCCGCTGCGGCCTTCTGCGTCACCGAGACGATGCGGCTCATCGAATCGAGCCGTGTGTAGAAGCGGCTGATGTAGGCGAGGAAGGCGGTCAGCACGCCGACCGTGATCTCGTCGTGCGCGACCAGCCAGATGCCGAACGCCCACACGACCAGCAGGCCGATCTCGGTCAGCAGCGAGACGGTCGGCGAGAACAGCGACCACGTCCTGTTGAGGCGGTCGTTGACCGCAAGGTTGTGGCGGTTGGCCTCGCGGAAGCGCTGCGCCTCGCGCTTCTCCTGCGCGAAGGCCTTGACCACGCGGATGCCGGGGATGGTGTCGGCCAGCACGTTGGTGACCTCGGACCAGACGCGGTCGATCTTCTCGAAGCCGGTGCGCAGCCGGTCGCGCACGAGGTGGATCATCCAGGCGATGAAGGGCAGCGGCAGCAGGGTGACGAGCGCGAGCGCCGGGTTGATCGAGAACAGGATCGCCGCGGTCATCGCGATCATCAGCACGTCGGTGGCGAAGTCGAGCAGGTGCAGCGACAGGAAGACGTTGATGCGGTCGGTCTCCGAGCCGATGCGCGCCATCAGGTCGCCGGTGCGCTTGCCGCCGAAGTATTCGAGCGAGAGCTGCAGCAGGTGCTCGTAGGTGGTGGTGCGAAGATCCGCGCCGATGCGCTCGCTGACCAGGGCGAGGATGTAGGTGCGCGCCCAGCCGAGGCCCCACGCCACGAGCGCCGAGGCGAGCAGGCCAGCGAGCAGCAGCGCTACGAGGCCGGTATCGATCGGATGGCCCTGTTCGTAGGGAATCAGGATCTTGTCCATCAGCGGGATGGTCAGGTAGGGCGGCACCAGCGTGGCGCCGGTGGACGCCAGCGTCAGAAGGAAGCCCGCCAGCAGTTGATGCTTGTAAGGGCGGGCGAAGCGCCACAACCGCAACAGTGTCCAGGTTGACGGCGCCTCGTGCAGTTCGCGGCTGCATACCGGGCATTCTTCCTGGTCCGGTTCCAGCGGCGCGCCGCAGGTGGGGCAGGTGATTTCCTCCTGCGGTGCCGCAGGCTTTCCGGTCAGGCGCGCCGCCTGCTGTTCCGTGAAGCGGTCATGCAGACGCACCGCCGCGACATTGTGCCCGAGCGTGAAGCGCCAAGCGGCGAGGCGCGCCCGGGCATCGTGCAGCTCCAGCGTGCCGACGCCGGCATGGTCGTGTTGCTGCAGGGTGAGGTCCGGCTCCAGCGGCCACGCGGTCCAGTCGGCGCTGCCGGGCGAGCGTGCCAGCAGGCGCAGGTTGGTCAGGACAACCCGGCCCGCGGCAAAGGCCAGACGCACGTCGAGATCGGTTTCCAGCGCGGCGACGACCTGCTCGCCGGGCGCGAGTTGCCGGGCCAGGTCGGCGTCGGGAACGTTCGAGAGGGGGCCGGCTGGTGGAAGCGGCGCGGGGGTCATGGGTGGGCGATCGTCCAGGCGGCGGGCTGAACGACGTCGTCCATGGATTGCGGGCGGTAGCAGATGCGGCAATGGGATTTCATTGGTAATTGTGTACGGCAGGTCCAGCGGCTCCCCGGCGAAGCGGGGAATATTGTATGCTGCGCGCCCCGCTTTCGTGTAACCTGACCGTCGCACAAATGCCCTTTTTCCGGCGAAGCCCCAGCGTCCTGATCTGCCTTCTCATGCCTGCCGCATCACCTTTCTTCCTCTGGTCAAGGCGCCGCACGTCGTGAACAGAAGAACCATCGAATTCCTGCGCATCATCCATCTGGACGGACCGAACATCTGGACCTACCGGCCCGTGCTCGAGGCCTGGGTCGATATCGGCGACCTCGAGGACTCGCCTTCCAATACCCTGCCCGGCCTGTATGAGCGCCTGACCCACTGGCTGCCCGGCCTGATCGAGCATCGCTGCGGTGTCGGCGAGCGCGGCGGCTTCCTGCAGCGGCTGCGCGAGGGAACCTGGCCGGCGCATATTCTCGAACACGTCACGATTGAGCTGCAGAACCTGGCGGGCATGAAGGTCGGCTTCGGCAAGGCGCGTGAGACTGCCGAGCGCGGCATCTACAAGGTGGCGGTGCGCACGCGCAACGAGCAGGTCGGACGTGCCTGTCTGCTGGCGGGACGCGACCTGCTGATGGCGGCCATCGAAGACCGTCCCTTCGATGTGCAGGGCACGGTGGCGCATCTGCGCGACCTGGCGGACCGGCTCTGCCTGGGCCCGAGCACGGCCTGCATCGTCGACGGCGCGACCGAGCGGCATATCCCGTCCATACGCCTGACCGAGGGCAATCTGGTGCAACTCGGCTATGGGGTCCGCCAGCATCGCATCTGGACGGCCGAAACCGACCTGACCAGTGCGATCGCCGAGGGCATCGCCGGCGACAAGGATCTGACCAAGAGCCTCCTGAAATCCTGCGGGGTGCCGGTGCCTGACGGCCGCATTGCGGAAAGCCCGGAAGACGCCTGGGAAGCGGCGGAAGAGATCGGTCTGCCGGTCGCGATCAAGCCGGTGGATGGCAACCATGGCCGCGGCGTCTCCCTCGATTTGACCACGCGCGACGATGTCGAGCGGGCCTATCAGCTGGCCCTGCCGGAGGGCAGCGAAGTCATCGTCGAACGCTATGTGCCGGGCAACGAACACCGCCTGCTGGTGGTCGGCTCGCGCGTCGTCGCGGCGGCGCGCGGCGAGGCGGCCTGGGTGCGGGGCGACGGCCGCTCGACCATCGTCGAACTGATCGACCGCCAGCTCAATACCGATCCGCGCCGCGGCACGACGGAAGACTATCCGCTCAACCGGATCATGATCGATGAAGACCCGGCGGTCGGCCTGGAACTCGAGCGCCAGGGCTATGCGAAAGACGACGTGCCGGCAGCGGGGCAGCGGGTCCTGATCCAGCGCAATGGCAACGTCGCCTTCGACGTGACCGACGCGCTCCATCCCGAGGTGGTGGATATGGCCGTCCTGGCCGCACGGGTGGTGGGACTCGACGTGGCGGGGATCGACATGGTGGCGGAAGACATCGCCCGCCCGCTGGAGGCACAGCGGGGCGCCATCGTCGAGGTGAACGCGGGACCGGGTCTGCTCATGCATCTCAAGCCCGCCGAAGGCACCCCGCGCCCGGTGGGACGCGCCATCGTCGATCATCTGTTTCCCGGCGGGGAGAGCGGCCGCATTCCCGTTGTCGGCATCAGTGGCTCGCAGGGAACCACCGTCATCGCGCATCTGATCGCCCAGCTGATTTCCTGCACCGGCCGGCGCACCGGCCTGGCCTGCCGGGATGGACTGTACCTCGGGCCGCGCCAGGTCAGGCCGGGCAACTGCGCAACCTGGCGGGCGGGCCGGCAGCTGCTGATGAACCGGGGGGTGGAGGCGGCCGTCTTCGAAC
The DNA here is from genome assembly GCA_021802595.1 of Pseudomonadota bacterium. The sequence continues at coordinate 1,846 of JAJZRT010000218.1, read as the reverse complement.
ACGATGCCAAATCGATCCTCGGCGAGGGCTATGCCTATGACCGCTGCCAGGTCGGAGTGGTGACCGACTTGCAGATGGAGCCGTCGCTGACCGAGTACTACATCCGTGAGCCCGAGCAGATGGTCACGGTGATGCGCACCCAGGTGGACGTGGTCCTCTCCGAGGGGGTGGCGGTCCTGCATGCCGCCGATCCGGCGGTGGCCGGGCTGGCGTCGCTGTGCGATGGGGCGGTCCTGTTCTATGCGCTGGATCCAGATCTTCCGGTGATCGCCGCGCACCGTGCGCAGGGTGGCCGGGCGGTCTTCCTGCGCGGCAGCCAGCTGGTCATCGCAGGCGGTACCGGCGAGCGGCCGTTCTTCGACCTCGACACCCTGCTGTCGACCGCGACCGGAAAATCCGCCCTCCACCCCCTGCACGTGCTCGCCGCGATCGGTGCGGCGCTGGCGCTGGATATTCCGCCGGATCTGATCCGGGCGGGGATCGAAACCTGCGTGTCGCTCCACGCGCCCATGAGCCAAGGCACCCATACCGGATAGATGCCCGACCAGCCCAGGCGGCCATCGGCCCTCCCACAGGAACAGACGTTCATGGAAATCTCACGTATCCGGGCACTGCGCGGCCCCAATCTCTGGAGCCGGCATACGGCCATTGAGGCCCTGGTGCGGTGTGCGCCTGAAGAGGCGATGATCGGCGCCATCAAGGGGTTCGAGGCGCGCCTGCGGGCGCGTTTTCCGGAAATCGGTTCGATGCGTTCGATCGGCTATGAGGATGACATCTCCGTGGCGCATGCCCTGGCGTATGCCGCGCTCGGCCTGCAGGCGCAGGCCGGGTGCCCGGTCAGTTTCTGCGTCATCTCGTCGACGATCGAGACGGGCACCTATCAGGTCGTCTTTGAATATACCGAGGAAGCGGTGGGACGGCTGGCGCTCGAACTGGCCGACGCGCTCTGCCGGGCCGCGCGCGACGATGCGCCCTTCGATCTGGAGGATGCCCTGGCGCGGCTGCGCGAACTGGACGAGGACGTCCGTCTTGGCCCCAGCACCGGCGCCATCGTCCAGGCCGCCATCGCGCGCGGCATTCCCGCCCGTCGCCTGACGACGAGCAGTCTGGTGCAGCTTGGCTGGGGGAGCCGCCAGCGGCGCATCCAGGCTGCCGAGACCGACCGTACCCGCGCCATTTCCGAGACGATCGCGCAGGACAAGGATCTCACCAAGCAGCTTCTGGATGCCGCAGGCGTACCGGTACCGCTCGGACGCGTCGTGACCGATGCCGATGCCGGCTGGGCGGCCGCCTGCGAAATCGGGCTTCCTGTGGTGGTCAAGCCGCGCGACGGCAATCAGGGCAAGGGGGTGACGGTCAACATCCTCACGCGGG
>JAJZRT010000218.1:0-462 GCA_021802595.1 Pseudomonadota bacterium | reverse complement strand
CGATCTCGGGAACACTTCATGGCGGTGTATGGCGCCGCGGCGGCGATCAGCGAGGAAGTACTGGTGGAGCGCTTCATCCCGGGCCATGATCACCGCCTGCTCGTCGCCGGCAACCGGCTGGTCGCCGCGGCCCGCCGCGAACCGCCGCACGTGATCGGCGATGGCGTCCACACGGTGCGCGAACTGGTCGCGCAGGTCAACAGCGACCCGCGGCGCGGCGAGGGGCATGCCACCTCGCTGACGCGGATACGGCTCGACGACATCGCGCTGGCCCGCCTCGCCGTGCAGAACTACAACACCGAGACGATCCCCGCCATGGGCGAGCGGGTCGTCCTGCGCAACAACGCCAACCTGAGCACGGGCGGCACGGCGACCGACGTGACCGACGATGTCCATCCGGACGTGGCGGCCCGCGCGGTCGAAGCGGCACAGATGATCGGGCTGGACATCTGCGGCGTCGAC
>JAJZRT010000217.1 GCA_021802595.1 Pseudomonadota bacterium | reverse complement strand
AGTTACTGAGCATCCCCGGCGTGGCCAATGTCGCCATCTACGGGGGGCAGGTGCGCGAACTGCAGATCCAGGTGCAACCGGAAAAGCTGGTACGGTTCGGATTGTCGTTCCAAGACGTCGTCCGTGCCGCCCAGCGGGCCACCGGGGTACGAGGGGCTGGTTTCCTGGAGGATGCCAACCAAAGGATCGCGATACGCACCGAGGGCCAAAGCATCACCGCCGCTCAGTTGGCGAACGTGATTCTCCTGCGCCGCCAGGGCGCGGATCTCCGTTTGGGCGACGTAGCGCAGGTAGTGGCGGCGCCGGCGCCGGCCATCGGCGGTGCCACCATAGAGGGTAAGCCAGGGGTCATCCTCAACGTCGAGGAGCAATACGGTGCCAACACCCTGGCGGTGACCAGGGCATTGAAGGATCGGCTCCAACAGCTTGGCCCCATGCTGGCGGCGCAAGGGGTGTCCCTGCATCCCGATCTTTTCGGGCAAGCCAGTTACATAGAAACCGCCATTGCCCACCTGCGCACGGCGCTGCTGGTAGGAGCCATTCTGGTCATCGCCGTGCTCTTTCTCTTTCTGTTCAATGTTCGCACCGCCTTGATATCGGCGACTGCCATCCCCCTTTCGCTGCTTACCGCGATCATCGTCCTCAATGCGCTCGGCGCCAGCATCAACACCATGACCTTGGGCGGACTCGCCATCGCCATCGGCGAAGTGGTGGACGACGCCATCATCGACGTCGAGAACATCTTTCGGCGCCTGCGGGAAAACCGCGCCCGAGCACAGCCCTCATCCATCGCGAAAGTGGTGCTCGCTAGCTCCCTGGAGGTGCGCGGGGCGGTGACGTATGCCACCTTTATCGTGGCCTTGGTCTTCGTGCCGGTGCTGTCGCTCTCCGGAGTGGCCGGCAAACTCTTCGCGCCGCTGGGCGAAGCGTATATCGCGGCCGTGTTCGCCTCCTTGGCGGTGGCGCTGACCGTGACCCCTGCCCTGGCTTATCTGCTGCTGGGGCGCACACAACCCCGCCCGCTGGATCCTGCCTGGCTCTGCAAGATCAAGGAGGTCCAGGCACGGCTGCTCACTCGCGCCGAGCGCCACAGCCGCTTGCTGATCGTGGGGATTACGTTACTGTTCCTGGCGGCGATGGCCGTCTTGCATTCGTTCGGAAGCAATTTCCTCCCGGAATTCAGGGAACGGCATTTCATCGTGCATGTATCCACCGAACCGGGGACCTCGCTTGCCGAGTCGATACAGCTTGGGCGCCACATTTCCACGGCCCTAAGCCGCATCCCCGCCGTCCGCTCGGTGGCGCAGCGGGTGGGACGGGCGGAGAGGACGGGTACGGATACTTACGGCGTCAACGTGAGCGAATTTATCGTCGGCCTCAAACCCCTTTCCGGGCATGCACAAGAGCAGGTCCTGGCCCGGATCCGCAAAACCCTGTCGGGGTTTCCAGGGGTGAATTCCTCCGTCGAGACGCCTTTATCGGACCGTATTGAAGAGACGATCTCCGGTTACACCGCACCGGTGGTGGTCAGCGTCTTTGGCACGAATTTCAATCTGCTTTATGAAAAAGCGCGGGAAATCGCCTCAGTTCTCGAGCAGTTACCGGACGCCGTGGATGTGCGGATGCACGCCCCTCCAATCGCGCCGCAACTGACCATTCGCCTTCGACAAACGGCGTTGGCCCGTTGGGGATTCGAGCCGGTCGATGTGCTCGACGCGATCCAGACCGCCTACGCGGGCAGTATCGTCGCGCAAACCTACCAAGGGAACCGCATGTTCAATGTGGTAGTCACCTTGGATCCCGCTGGGCGGCGGAATCCAGCGCAGGTGGGCAATCTACCCCTGCGCAATCCCAATGGATTGACGGTCCCCCTGCGGGATTTGGCCGATATTTACGAAGGCGTTGGACCCTATGCCATTCTCGAAACCACAGGGCAGCCGGTGCAGACCGTCACTGCGGCCGTTCATGGTCAGGCGTTGAGCGAGTTCGTGCATGCAGCCGAACGCCGGATCCACAAGGATATTTCTTTCCCCGCCGGGACCTATGTGGTGTTTTCTGGCGCCGCGGAGGCACAGGCGAAAGCGCAAAGCGAATTGCTCATGCATGCGCTGATGGCGGGGGTGGGTATTGTTCTCCTGCTCTTCATCGCCCTGCGCCGCGCACGCGCCTTGTTCTTGGTGCTCCTCAACCTGCCCTTCGCCTTGATCGGTGGGGTGGCCGCCGTGCTGTTCACCAGCGGCGTGCTGTCCCTCGGCGCAATGGTGGGCTTCGTGACCATCTTCGGCATCACCTTGCGCAATTCCATCATGCTGATTTCCCATTATCAGCATCTGGTTGAGGTGGAAGGTATGTCATGGGGGCGGGAGGCGGCGATTCGCGGCGCCGAGGAGCGGCTGGTACCCATTCTCATGACGGCCTTGGTCACGGCCTTGGGCCTGCTCCCGTTGGCGCTCACCAGCGGGGCGCCGGGCAACGAGATCGAAGGACCCATGGCACAGGTCATCCTCGGCGGTCTGCTCACATCTACCATTTTGAACCTGCTGGTGCTGCCCATTATGGCTTTACGTTTCGGGCGCTTCGGACATGCTGCGGGATGAAGTTGAAGTAACATAATTATTTTGGCTCAACGCGGATTCGTGTGGGTGATTTTTGCATGATCCGGGAGCGGCGGCAAAAAATGCGCAATGATCTTCATGGCCAGGTACTGTTCATCGCGGAAGCCATAGGCCTTGCGCTGGATGACGCGAATCGTGTTGTTCAGTCCTTCCACGCATCCGAGCGAGACTTTATTGTCGGGCCTGCAGTAAGAAACGATGCCGTCCCAATGACGTTCGATCGTCTGTGCGAACTTCTCGAACGGCTTGAGGCGCCGCCACTTGAGTGCGTCTTTCCAGTTCTCGAAGAACTTCTTGGCCCAGGCTTCGCTCGAGTAGTCCCACAGCTGCCCGAACGATTCCTTGAGCAGGTAAGCGGTGTTGAGCCGTTTGTTGGCGGCGAGCAGCGTCTTGAGCGCCTGGCGGCCATCGAGGTCCAGGTTCTCCCGGTGCGACAGCAGGGTATAGCGGTTGCCTTTGATGAAGCGGCGTGGCTCACCTCGTACCCGCGCATACTCGGCCCGGCGCACCGCATCGAGCGCATCGTTCAGGTGGCGCAGGATGTGGAACTTGTCGAACACGATCTGCGCTTGCGGGGCGTGCTCGTGCGCGGCCTGGCGGAACGGTTTCCACATGTCCATCACCGCCACCCGGATGCCCGCACAGCGGCGCGCGCCATAGGCCGCGAAGAACAGCGCCAAGTCTTCCTGTTTGCGTCCCGACCCGCCAAACCAGATCGGTCGTTGGCGCTCAAGGTCGCTCACCACCACCCGGTAGTCGTGGCCCTTGCGGATACTGATCTCGTCCACGCCGATGGCCGAGGTGGCAGGCATCGGGTTGCGGCGCAGCTGTTCGGCCATAGACAGCTTGTCCAGGTCCTTGACGGTGGTATGGTGCAGCCGTTCAGCGCGGGCCGCATCCTTGACGGTCATCGTGCGGGCCAGCGTCCCGACGTGCAGTGCGTAGCGCGCCGTGTACCGCGGGTTGCGTGCCAGCCAGTCCAGGTACTCCATGCGCACCCCGCAATCCGGACAGCTTACGCGCGCCCGCTCGAATTCAAGCTCGATGCGAAACCCACCCGCGCCCAGATCCCGCGCCCGCACCACGCGCCGGTCGTAGATCGAACAGCGCGTGCGGCTACAGCACGAACACGTCCCGGTCTTTTTTTGCGACGCAGTATCGCCACACGTACATCCGGATCACCGAACACACCCTTGAGCCTCGCCGCCGCCCGGAATCCGGGAAACGAATACAGCTCACACCATGTGCGCGCACGCTTCATCGACGTTCCCTTTCACGGAGGAGCCCAGAACGATGAAATACCCGATACCGACGCTTCGTAACGTGCCAACAATACGGAAAACGACCCACACGAATCCGCGTTGAGCCATTATTTTACATGCCTCTTAACCTTTTACATGCCTCTGAATCTTTCTCAGCATTCATGCTCTAACACTTTGTAAGCCATGGAGATGGAGGGCTTGAGATGAAAGCTGAAGCGATGAATTTACTCAGCAGTCGCGAATATAGGCGACAGAAGGTGTCTGGAAGAATGAGCGCACCAACTTCGGATCGTCGCGGAGCGCGGCGAGTTCTGCGTCGATGCGCTCACGGAGCTTCTCGCCCTGCTGCAAAGGCCGCCGAGCGGTACCGGTGCGCTTGACGTGACTCCAGACCAGTTCGTCGGGATTGAGGTCAGGCGCATAGCCCGGCAGGAAATGCAGCATCAGCTTGCCTTCGGTGGCCTCCACGTAATCGCGCACGATGGCGCGCTTGTGCGCCGGCAAGCTATCGAGAATCAGGTGTACGGGCTTCTTGCGCCGATGCATCAACTGGCGCAGCAACTCGACAAACAGCTCGCCGTTGAGCGCGCCGTCATAGGTGCAGAACCAGAAGGCGCCCCGGGCACTCACGGCCGAGGCCGCCGACATCGATTGGCGCTGGCCGGGCCGCTGCACCACCGGCGTCTGGCCACGCAGTGCCCACGTCTTGCCGTGCACGGTGTCGGCGCGAAAGCCCGATTCGTCCCAGAACAGGATCTCCGCCCCTTCGCGCTTCGCCTGGCGGGCCAGCGCCGGATAGGTCTGGCGCTGCCAGCGTGCGATGGCCTGCGGGTCGCGCTGGTAGGCACGCTGCAGCGGTTTCTGCGGCGTCAGTTCCAGCTTCGCAAGCAGCGCACCGACCGCCGTGACCCCCAGTCGAATGCCGAACTTCCGCTCGATCAGCATGGCGACGATGGCGCGCGTCCACAGTCCGAAGTCCAGTCCGTACTGGCGCGGATCGCGCCCATTGACCCAGCGGAAGACTTGCCGTTCCTGCGCGGGGGTGAGGCGGCGTGGGCGCCCCGTGCCACGGCTGGAGCGCAACGCCTTCAGACCGTGTCCGCGTCCCGCCGCAGCTTTCATCCACTTGTAGATCGTCGTGCGGCAGAACCCATACGAGGCGATCACCGCCGCGGGGCTTTCACCCTCGCGAACCCGTTGCACCGCCATGCGGCGGATCTGTTCGAGCGTCATGTGATCGAGCGTTCGACCGTCTAGCTTCATGTCACATGAGACCGACATTGCGTCAATTGGTTCCACGATTGTAGACTATATTATCGACTGGTGAGTACTGCAATGGCAGGAACGTTTTGGCACGGAGGAGGCATGCATCGAAGCGCTGAAGCAACAGCGCTGGTCCAGTGGCTTTCAATGCCCGAAATGCGGGCACGACCATGGCCACTGGATAGCGAGCCGCAAGGTCTATCAATGCGGACGCTGCCGCCACCAGGCCTCGGTGACGGCCGGTACGCTCTTTCACTCCAGCAATGTTCCCTTGGTGCAGTGGTTCCTGGCGATCTATCTGATGGTCTGCGACAAAGGTGGTTTGTCGGCCCTGCGATTGTCCAAGCAGATCGGGGTATCCTGGATTACCGCGCACCGGATGCTGCGCAAGATGCGTCATGCCATGGCGGATCGGGACAGCATCTATCGTCTGGGCGGCCTTGTGGAGCTGGACGACGCTTTTGTAGGAGGACGGCGATCCGGAGGGAAGAGTGGCCGGGGTGCGGAAGGGAAGACACCGATTCTGGTGGCCGTCGAAAGCCGCGACAGGAAGGCCGGTTTCATCGCCATGGAAACGACCCCTTCGGTATCTGCCGAGAACATCCGACAGTTCGCCAAGCGCCATCTGCTTCCCCGGCAACCGACTCGCACCGATGGTCTGGTGGCTTTGCGCGTTCTGGGAGAGACCCAGCAACATGAAGGCCGAGCGACTCCGGCGGAGCAAGTGGACGAATGGCTCCCCTGGGTGCACATCGCTATCGGCAACCTCAAGGCCTACCTGCTCGGGACTTTCCATGGAGTCACCGGAAAATACCTGCAGGAGTACCTGGATGAATTCGTCTACCGCTTCAACCGGCGCTTTTGGGAGCCAGAGCTTCCACTGCGCTTGCTCAATGCGTGCATGGACCATACCCCAGTCCGATTGGCGGCTGAAAAAGGTTAAGAGGCATATCATACAGAAGAACCGATAGCCGGGATTGGGTCGGACGCATCATTGGGATCTCCATGGTCATGAGTCAGCTGGAAAACCGTCACGGCGACGCTAGCCTGCGTCGTTGTGCCAAGGTTATTGGTCACCTGCATGGTGAGGGTACGGGGGCCGTTCGGAAACACGGTTGTGTTCACGAAATGGTTCGGGCGGTACGGATCGGTGAAGGAGTCGTAATAGGCGCCGTCAACCAGCAGGACACCATCCGCCGGGATGCTTGCTGTTTGTGCGATGCCGTCAATATCCGAAACATACCCATTGACGCTGGGACTGCCCCTCCGGATCGCGCCGCTCGCCGGTGAAGCGAAAGTAATTTTCGGGTAATTCTCGTCCAGAGACATGACGGGCGAGCCATCGGACGGCACCGTCGCATCATTGTGGGCGATGAGGCCGCCGTAGATCGTGGCGTCGCGGACGGTCTCTACGTGCTGCGACATCGCCGGCAAAGTCGTCACCGGACTAGATCCAAGCAGCTGCATGAACGTGC
>JAJZRT010000216.1 GCA_021802595.1 Pseudomonadota bacterium | reverse complement strand
AGCAGGCCAGCGGCCTGTGCGTCTACAGCCAGGACTTTCGCGTGGTGCGCAAGCTCACCGAAGACGCGGCCTTCGTCGAACAGGAACTCATTGCCGAGGTGAAGGGCACCATTGCGCCCGACGGCCTGGCGCGCCTGGGCCAGGGCTTGCTGCGCGACGGGCGGCGGCTGCCGCCGGCGCGCGTGAGCTGGCAGAGCGAGACGCGCCTGCGCTTCGCCGTGAAAGGCATCGCACCGGAACTCATAGCGTGGATGTGCGCCCAGGTCGGCCTGGAGCTGGTCGCGCTGCGGCGCATCCGCATCGGGCGCATCGCCATGGCGGGCCTGCCGCCGGGGCAGTGGCGCTATCTGCCGGCGGGCGAGCGGTTCTAGGCCATGACGGTGCGCGTACGGGAAGACGAAGTCGAGATCACGGCCATGCGCTCGCAGGGCCCGGGCGGCCAAAACGTCAACAAGGTCTCCACCGCCGTCCACCTGCGCTTCGACATCCGCGCCTCCTCCCTGCCCGCTGCCGTGAAGGAACGCCTGCTGGCGCTGCCGGGCCGGCGCGTGAGCAAGGACGGCATCCTGCTGCTGAAGGCGCAAGCCGCCCGCAGCCAGGACCAGAACCGGGCCGCGGCGCTGGAACGGCTGCAGGAAATCGTAGAGCAGGCCGCGCAGGTGCCGGAGATCCGGCGCCCGACGAAACCCACCTACGGCTCCCGGCAGCGCCGGCTGGAGGGCAAGGCACTGCGCTCGCAGGTGAAGGCCACGCGGCGCAGGGTGGACGAGTAGACCGGCAGCGTCAGGTCTTGCATACGAAAAAGTATGACCAGCCGGAAAAGGGCGGAAAGGAAATGCCGGAATGCAGGATCTGCCCCCAGTGGCCCCCTTTACCCTTTACCCTTTACCCTTTACCCTTTACCCTTTGCGTCTGTCGGATCGCGGTGAGCCCTTGTGGTTACCCCCTGCAGCTTATGATCCAGCCTGTGACTAAGCGTCGGCCTGGAGAATAGGCGCCAACTACCCCGCGTACATAGCACAAGCATGCAGTGAACATGGACTCCATTAGTGCTTCCGCTAGATCCGCACTCATGGGTCGCATCGGCCCAAAGAACTCCGTGCCGGAAATACGCGTCCGATCGGCCCTCCATAGGATGGGACTGAGATTTCGGCTTCATGTTCGAAACCTACCAGGTACGCCAGACATCGTGCTACCTCGTCATCAGACTGTTGTATTCGTACACGGGTGCTTCTGGCACCGCCATAATTGCCGGCTTGCTACCACCCCTAAAACTAGGCAAGAGTTCTGGCGGAAAAAGTTCATGGCAAATCAGGAGCGAGATGCGCAGAAGCGCCATGCCCTCGAATGCCTAGGCTGGCGCGTCATCGAAGTCTGGGAGTGTGAGACGCGAGATCCAGAGACGCTCCGATCAGTTCTGCTGCGGCATTTCCCAGACCACAAGCATTAGAGATAGACCTAGATCTACCCATCACCCAGCAGCTTAAACTTCAACACTATGCGAATCGAAGCAATCGATCTCTTCTGCGGCGCCGGAGGCCTGACGCGCGGCCTGATTGATGCAGGCGTAAAGGTTGTCGCCGGCTTTGATACCGACGAGCACTGCAAGTACGCATACGAAAAAAATAACTCAGGCGCAAAGTTCCACTGCCGAGACGTAGCGACAGTAACGGGCCCCGAGCTTAAGAAGCTCTGGTCAGATAAGGCTGTTCGGCTTCTCGCAGGCTGCGCTCCATGTCAGCCTTTTTCGTCTGCGGCTCATTCAAGCCGGGATGGGGATAAGGAAGATCCTCGCTATCCGCTGCTGCAGCATTTCGCAAGGCTTGTCCGGTCGTGCCGCCCAGAATTGGTGACGATGGAGAATGTTCCCAGCGTACGCTCCCATGCGCCGTTCATCGAATTCACCGAAACACTGAAGAAGCTAGGGTACGACGTCTGGTTTCGGAGCGTGCCGTGTGCCAAGCTCGGAATCCCGCAGCAGCGACGGCGCCTAGTCTTACTTGCGTCGCGCATCGGGAAAACACCCAAGCTGGAGTTTCCCTTAGGAGCCAAGGAGAAAACGGTTGCAGAGGTCCTCTCTGGGCTACCAGCGCTGGCTGCTGGCGAACGCGATCAAACCGATCGAATTCATATGGCGAGGAGTCTCACACATCTCAATCTTCAACGAATCCGGCATTCAAAGCCCGGAGGCACTTGGCACGACTGGCCAGAGTCACTCCGCTCGGAATGTCATACGCGAGAATCTGGCAGTACCTATCGAAGTGTCTACGCTCGGATGCGTGCTGATCAGCCCGCACCGACGATAACTACTCAGTTCTTCAACTTCGGAACGGGGAGGTTCGGCCATCCCACAGAGGACCGTGCAATCACGCCTCGGGAGGCAGCGATCCTTCAGTCCTTCCCGAGGGACTATCAGTTTGTAGGCCCCAAAGACGAAGTGACCTTCGTTCGTCTAGGTCGAATGATTGGAAACGCTGTCCCTCCTAGACTGGGAGAAGTGATCGGGATGGCATTCATACGACATCTAAGCGAAGTGGCTGCGTGCCCATCACAGATCCGCAACTAGCGCCTCGATTCGATCTGCCTTCGCTGATCGCTGAAGAAACTCATTGTAGGCCGCGCTCGCACCTTGGATCAGCTGTTCATAGTACATAACGCGAGCATTCAGGCCCTCAAGTGTCTTTCGCACGGTGTCCGGTTGTAGTGCCGCTTCGGCAATTTCACGTCCCAGAACAAAAACGACCTCAACATTGGGAATGGTTTCAGGCCCCTCCTGAGCTCGAACGCAGTGCTCAAGCGCACTCTTGTATTTCAGCCCCTGCTCCAGCAATTCGCTGATTGTCATGACACGCCCCGCACGCTTGAGCTCGACGATGATGTGCTGCCCCGCATTCTTGCGGTATCTGATGTCAATCCGGCCTTTGCTCTGATCATCGTTGAGATCCTTCGCAAAATCCTTGTACTCGCTTCGAAGCTTCTCCTCCATACGCTCACTTCCAGTCGCCCTCTCCCAACCCGGGTCGAGTAGCCACATGTTATCGAACAGTGAGCGCTGAAGCACTTTCTCTTTGGCGTCATCGTCAACCAGTCCGGTGAACGCCTTGATCACCGCCAGGCGTTCCTTAACGATGTCGCGATACATTGACCCCTCGAGAGACGCAAGATCGGCCAACAACGGCATGATTGCCTCTGCCGTCAACTGTTCCAGCTGCCCCAAAAGATGACTGGCCTCCTGTAATCGCATGCGCTCAAAGGCCAGGACTCCAGCCTTGTAGAGGCTGCGCTTATCTTCCGCCTTCTCTACTTCGACGCCACCGATCAGACCAAGCATTTGTCGCGCGGGTGCCTGCTGCCCCTCTGGCAAACCCTTCACCCAATTCTCGAGAACTGGCACGTCTTGCACCACCTCCTCCGCACGATATAGGTTCCGAAGTCGCGTCCAGTCTTCGGACGCATCAAGAAGCGCTCTTCGGAGAAACTGGAGTAAAGCGATATATCGCTCGTCATCCTCGATCAAACGCTGCCGGTCACTCGTGGCAATATCGGCCTCTTGTTCAACGTCGAGAAAATCCGCTTCCACTTGCCCTGTCACGTAGTTGGCGAACAGGCGGTTGAAGTCGAGTTTGTCGAGGATGTTTTCCTGGATCAGACGGCCGCGGGCGACAACGACTATTCCGTTCATTGAACCAGCATCTTCCTTTCGTAGGTCAGTAGGTCTAGGTGCAGCGCCGAGCCATCCGCTCACGAACCACCCCTTTGCCCCGTCAACGTCAGAGGAAACGACGGCAGTGTGTTTCAACGCCGGACATTGCCTAGTCAGGTCGTTACGTTCTCGTCCAAAGGTCCAGATGAACTCAAGCCCTTTAAGGTCTTCACGGTCATCTGAGCCAATCGGTTTTCCATTGACGCTGACATTGAAGCTGTCGCCCTCGGGTGACTTATATCCAATCACTGAAAAACGTCTGGCCACACGCTTGCGAAGGGCCTGCTCACTCGCCAGCATTCGCCGACGCTTCAGGCTAGTAAGAACAATTCGAGTCCCAGCATCCGACCCCATGAAATCAACCTGCTTCGGTCGGTAAACACCTCCGGGAGTAGCTATTGCCTTCTCGATATCAGTGGTTGACATCTCGAAGGCGTGCTGCTCGCCATTCTTAACCGTATGAATGGTCACAACCTCCGCAATGGAGAATAGAGACAATTTTCCGATCCCTTTACGCCCCATATGCAGACGCCCCTTTGGGGACCTGGGACCTTCGGTTTCGCGCTTGTCGTAGCCGACCATAAGAAATCGATCATTGATGACACGGAGGTCCATACCGAGTCCGTCGTCCTCTATGATCACCTCATCAGGCTGGATGACAATCTGGACATTCGTCGCATCTGCGTCCCATGCATTGGCTACTGCCTCGGAAAGAACCGCAGCAGCGTTGCTGTATAGACGCAGGCCGAGATGGTCCAGCACGCGCATGTCAATCTGCATCAAGTACGGACTCTCTTCTGCGTCCTTACTCGCAACTTCTCTTGTCGGCTCAGTCATGGGCTCCTCCTTGGTCCGCACTATAAGCCAAGGCATCAGGTTGTCTCGGAAGCCCTGACAAAGCCGAGCACAGCGACGGACTGCGTCGGCATACCCCTCAGTCACGCACAAATGCGATACGCGAGCCCGATTCACCGACTGGCGGACTTCCCTCCAGTGCATCGAAAGTTGGCAACTCGCGGAGGGCGGTGCGCGGCTCTACACCAACTGCCTCTCCAACAACCTCGCCACATGCACCGCCTTCCGCTGCGCCCCATCGGCAATTTGGTGCCGGCAGCTTGTGCCGTCGGGCACCACAATGGCATCCGCCTTGGCGCGCACGGCCGGCAGCAGCGCTGCCTCGGCCATCTGCATCGAGACGTCATAGTGCTCGGCCTCGTAGCCGAAGCTGCCGGCCATGCCGCAGTTGGACACGATGATCTCGGGCTTGGCGCCCGGGACCAGGCTTAGCACGTCCATCACGGCCGTGACGGCAGTAAAGGCCCTCCGGTGGCAGCGGCCACGTAGCGGCGCGACGGGCTCGCCGTCTTGTCCTGCACTTGAACACTTCGTGCACGCCTGCCCGCCTCAAAGCGGGCGGGCAACCCTACCGCCCCCGCTCCGGCACGTGAATCTTTCACACTCCGGCCGTCGATGATGTGCCGCAAGGCGCGGCGCCCGGGCCGCGTGCCCGACAATCATGGGTTGCCCGTACTGCGCCGCCCATGACGTCCGCCCCTCGCCCGAAGTTCTTCACCCGCCCCCTGTTGGTTTTCAGTACTGCGATCACCCTCCTGGCGGCCGTCGGCGTCTGGCTGGCCTACGATTTCTGGCGGGAGCGGGAACGGACGGTGGCGGAAGTGGCGCGCGTGGCCAGTTACCAGAGCCAGCTCATCAGCACCCTGTTTGGCGACACCCTGCTGACCGCCGATTTTGTCCTGCGGGACATCGCCGGCCATGTCGACTTGGCCCTCGCACGCAAGACACCACTCGCCAGCCTGGCACCCCTGCTGGAAGCCAAGCTGGGCACGGTACCCGGCCTGACGGATCTGGTGTTGCTGGATGAGCACTGCCGCTTCGTTGCCCTCGGGCGTAACAAGGCCCTGCTCGGCACCCTAAGCCGCCAGCGATTCTGCTCGGCGCCCAGCCATGCGCCCGGGCAGAGCCTGCACATCCAGTACATGCCCACGGAGAAGTCCGCCAACCGCGAGCCCGTGGTGCTGGTCTCGCGGGTGATCGCATCACCGCAGGGCCAGATGCGGGCCGCCGCCCTGGCCGTGCTGGAACTGGACTACGCGCAGCGCTGGATCGAGTCGTTCGCGGTCGATCCCCTCGACGTGCAGACCCTCCTGGACACCGACGGTATCCTGATCGCCCGCAACCCGCCCATGCCGGACCGGCTGGGCAAGAGGTCGGCGTCGCCGGCGGGCGTGCCGCCTTTCGACCAGGCGCGCGGCACCACCACCTTCTCGGCGCACTCGCCGCTGGACCAGCGGGAGCGGGTGTATGGCCTGAGCCGACTCGAACGTTTTCCTTTTGTGGCGCTGGTCGGCTACGACAAGGCGCGCGCCCTGGAGGGCTGGCGACAGCGCGCCTGGCAGTTTGCCCTGGCCTATGTCGCCCTGGTGGTGCTGTCGCTGGCGCTGCTGCGCGCCCATCTGCAGGCGGTCGCCCAGGGGCGCGCCCTGCATGCCCTGGCCACCACCGACGCGCTGACGGGGATCGCCAACCGCCGGCAGCTGCTCCATATCGGCGAGCAGGAGACCCTGCGCGCGCAGCGCTACGGAAAACCGCTCGCGGTGCTGATGATCGACGTCGACCGCTTCAAGCAGATCAACGACCGCTGGGGCCACCCCAGCGGCGACCGCGTCATCTGCCACATTGCTGACCAGCTGCGCGGCACGCTGCGCGCGGTCGACAGTTATGGACGCCTGGGCGGCGAGGAATTCGCCGCCATCCTGCCCGAGACGGATGCCGCAGGCGCCATCCTGGTCGCCGAGCGTCTGCGCCTGGCCATCGAGACCTCCGAGGCGGCCCGCGCCGACGACGGCCAGCCCATCCGCCACACGGCGAGCATCGGCGTCGTGGCGCTCACGCCGGATGA
>JAJZRT010000215.1 GCA_021802595.1 Pseudomonadota bacterium | reverse complement strand
GCACCTGCAGCGATGGCGCCAGTGCCGCCGCCACACAGCGCGCGAACACCGGCCCCAGCTCGGCGCTGGTGACGAAATCGCCGTGCGCGCCGAACTTGCGCGCCCCGGCGCTGTAATAGCCCAGGCCCGGCGCGTACAGGCAACGCTCCATGTAAGCACTGAATGGCAACGGCCCGTGCGCGGCGATGGTTTCGCGCAGCAGCGCGGTCAGGTGCGCCGAATGCGCAAGCGCCTCGGCATCGGGGGTGGGCAGGTCGGCGGACTGCATGCATGAACTCCCAATACATCTCGCCCGAATCGCGATCGTATTGCCTGTTCAGACCGCCACGCCAGCTTCCGCAAGGCGCGTGCGCAGCGGCTCTAACTGCGCTTCGTAGCGCCGCCATGCACCAATGGCATGACGGTAGATGCCCTCACGCACCTGCACATTCGACAACGTCGCTACTGGCGCGCGGTTACTGCCGGCATCGAGGCAGGCGGAATCGTAAGGCAGCCGGCAATGGGCCAGCACACGGCGCATAACCGTCTCGGTATCGGCCACCAGCTCGGCATAGTGGATATCAAGGATCACACCCGGCATCGCCGCATACCACCGCGCCATCAGTTGTGCGTAGCGCGCGTAGTAGTCGGCCAGACTGACGAACGTGTACGGATAGGTATAGCCCGTATCACCGAACAGCGCCCTGTAGTTCGAAAAGCACACGTCCATCGGATCGCGCACCAAGTGCAGGATGGACGCCTGCGGCAACGCCTTGTGGATGAGGCCGGCGAACATAAAGTTGGTCGGCATCTTGTCCACGAAAAAGGGCCTGCCGTCCGCGCGCCAGCGGGTCTGCAAGAGGTAGCGCTCGCCCAGCAGCGCATAGTCCAGATCGCACAGCCGCGTCTGCAGACTCGGATCAAGCAAGCCCTTACCGTGCACATCGGCACACCACATCACCTGTTGCGCGAAATCGGCGAGCTCACCCGGAGTGGCAACCTGCGGATGGTTGCCCAGCAGCCGCTCGAGCAGCGTCGTTCCCGAGCGCGGCATGCCGATGATGAAAATTGGCTGCGGCCCATCGGGCTGTCGTGTTGATGCAGGACGCAAGAATGCCAGATCGGCCATCGCAGCCAGTGCGTCGGCCAGATTGGCTACATTGGGTGATTCACCGCTGTTGCGTGCAGCAGCCAGACCGTTCGCGCTTTCGAGTGCTGCCCATGCTTCGACAGAGCGGTCCATCTGCTCAAGGAGCACGTAGCGCGCAAATTCCAGCGCGACGTGGTCGGCGCTGCCGGAAACGGATTCACGTACCGCCGCCTCGACCGTATCCAGGTCCGTGCTCGCGGTCGGGCTTCGCCGCATGCGCGCCAGTGCATACCAGGCAGGGCCGTGCGTGGACCGCGCCCGGATCGCGGCACGGAACTCCTCGGCTGCTTCTGGCATCGCTCCGGCAATCTGCAACTGCGCGCCGCGAAAGTAGTGGAACTCGGCACTGGCGAATCCGCCGGCGCGGGCACGGTCCATCAAAGCCAGCGCCTGCGCATGCTCACCAAGTTGCTTGTGCACATAGGCCAACTGCGCCAGCGTCTCGCCATCGCGGCAAGTAGCCACGGCCGGGTGACGCAGACACTCACGCGCTGTAACCGTTTCACCGATGCGGAACAGGCTGGCGGCGACCGTGGCGATCACCTTGCCGTCATCGGGCAGCGACTGGCTTGCCAGCAGTGCCTCGTGACATCCATCGCGCCGACTGCCGCGCGCCAAGCAAACGCTGGCCAGCAGCATGCGTGCCTGCACCTGGCCCGGCGCGATCTCCAGCAGGCTGCGCAGGTTGGCTTCCGCGGCGTCCAGCCGATGTGCTGCGACATGTTCCTGCGCGCGCTGCCACAGGCGGTCGCGGTTCATTGCGGGCGCTCCGGATAAAGTTGGGCCGGCGCAATGATGCGCCGGCCTCGTAACGCTTGCCTGGATCAGAAGCGATAATTGAAGTTCACGAAGTACGAGCGCCCATAAGGATTGTATGCACCTTGGTCGTAATAAGGGTAACTGCTGTAGGAGATATCACGCGGCGGCATGCTGTTAAACAAGTTGTTGACCGTCAACTGCACGCTGGCGTCATTGCCGATGTCATATTTGACCGAGCCGTTATACAGAATCCACGGTGGCAACGTGCCGGCCAAGGGCGCACCATAGGTATTGGTGTTAGTGTAGGCCGCTGCATTAGGCATTTTGCCGTAGCGGATGCCGTACAGCGTCGTCGTCCACTGGTGAAACGCCCACGTCAACGACCCACTGAGGATCGACTTGTATTCCGGACCCAGCGCCGAACCTTCCTGTGCGTACAGATACTCATCATATGGATTATGCAGCAAATCGAGATACGGTTGTCCCGGCGCCAACTGGAACTGGTGCTTCAAGGTGAGATTGTACTGGCCGGCAAACGACAGAGTTCCAAACCGCCCGGCATCATAGGTGTAGTGCAGGCCCGCAGTGATACCATCAAGACGCTCGCGCGCCACATTGATCGGCGTGACACCGAACGACGTCACCAAGCCGGTGGGGCCATTGCGAGTAATGGCGTGGAATGCTTGTTGGCAAGCCGTCGAACTGGCAGGTAGCTGGCCGAGTATGCACTGCGCATCGTTGAGCAGCAGCGTATTGATGCTCTGGTATTCAACTTCGTTGGCGATTTTGATGTTGTAATAATCGACATTGACGTTGAAGTTGCTGGTCGGACTCCAGACGAAGCCCGCGCCCCACGACTTGGCGGTAATTGACGTCAGGAAGGGATTGTTGCCGTTGAATCCGCGCGTGGTGTAGTTGATGTTGGGATTGACGATCGTGCTGCAATCCTGGAACGGCGTACCGGGTTTCAGCTTCTCGCACTGATAGTAGTCAGTAATGCCCTGGAAGAAACTGGCGCCAGGTAGAATACCGACATAGCCCAACGGCGGCATGCGGAACGCCGTGGCGTAGTTGGCGCGCAGCAACAGGGTATGGAACGGCCTGAACGCGAAGCTGATCTTGTAGGTGGGACGGCTGCTGCTGCCGCCGCCAACGTTATGGAAATGATCGTAGCGTACCGAAATATCGGTGGACAGCATGCTGAAGATCGGAATATGGAACTCGACCGCAGCAGCGTAGTTGTTACGCCGCGCCTTCACTCCGGTCGTCGAGCCATTGTAGAAGTAGCCCGCAGCGGCCTGCGGGTTTTCGGGGTTGTAGATCGATTCATCGCCATACTGCAAGACACCGGCAGCACCAACATCACCTGCCGGAAGTTTGAAGAGGTCGGTATTGGTCACTTCCAGATTGGCATTCTGCACATACGAAGTGCCATAGGAGTGATTGATGTTCAGCAAGCTCTGGTACTGAGCTGGCGTGATCGGCTTGAAGAAGTTCTGGTAGTTCGGATTGTACTCGGGATACTGCCCGCCGGACGTTGTCGTCAACGTACCCGTTTGCGGGCCGAGGAACTGATTCTGGAAGAAGTTGTTGATCAGACTAGTGACTGGCTGACGCTGGTTTTGGTACAAATAGTACTGGGAGCGCGCATAGTAAGCATTGTAGTTCCAGTTCGAATTGCCAATACTGCCCTTGAATCCGCCGAAGAAGTTATACGACTTCTGGAAACTGGTCACGCCCGGGACAAATAAACCACCAGTTTCCTCTGGGGAGAAGTTGGTGAACGCCTCTTGGAATGACTGCGTCCCTGAGTTGAAGAAAACGAACTGCGGGAAGTTGACCGCGTAGTAGCTGTACTCAGGGCCGAAGTAATAGGCTGCCGAACTGACCGAATAAAGCAGATCGGCATACGCCTCGGTGTCGCTATTGATCCGATAGCGTGCGGATAGATAACCGGACGCCGTGTTGCGCTTGCTCATCAGCGTCGAATAGCCCTCCACATTAGGCGATCCGCAAGCGTAGCCTGCGTTCTGGTAGACGAGCTGACCATTCACGTACTGCGGTGGATTGGTCGGATTGACCACCGGGATGCGCGTCGTCGTCCCGCCATACTGATAACCCAGCGGTCCGCAAGCATTGGGCACGATGCTATTGGGGTCCAGCCCGACGAAGCCCGTCGGCCCCAGGTTCAGGATTTCGTAGGTGCCGAAGGGCGCCTGGGCCAGATAGGGATTGGGATTGGACACCGTGCTGCGCGTCAGGCCGCGCTGGAAGCCCCAGATCGGCTGTTGGCGCGTGTACTGCAGCCCGTAGACCAGGCTGAGCGGCCCGTGGTTGTAGCCGCCCACCAGTGAGATCTCGTTCGATGTCCCGCCACCGTCCGAGTAACCGCCGCCCTGGTACTGAAAATCGATGCCGTGCTGGTGCTTCTTCAGGATGATGTTGACCACACCCGCGATGGCCGCGGAACCATAGATGGACGACTGGTTGCCGGGCACGATCTGGATCTGCGAGATCATGTTCAGCGGAATCGACGAGATATCAGTAATGCCGAATGATGCGTTGTAAAGGATCGGGAACTCAGAAAGCGGGTGCCCGTCGATCAGTGTCAGCGTGAAGTTGGGCGGCAACCCCAGCAAGCTAGGTGCAGGCTCGGCGCCTGGCGTGAAGCTGTTGGTAAATTGCTGGCCTTGAATCTGTCCGGTCGCGAACGGCTGCGCGCGCAAGGCCTGGTAGATGTTGGTGAAGCCCTGCGACTTGATGTCGTGCAGGGTGATGGTGGTAACTGGTGTCGCGGTGTCGATCTCCGCAGTCGGAATCAACGAACCGGTGACGACGATCTTCTTCAACTCCTTGGCCTTGCCCTGCTTTGTGGTGCCTTGCGTATCCTGCGCGTGCACGGGCAGCGCGTAGGCCGAAGCGGACAACGCGGCCACGATCGCGGCCGCCAACAGATGACGTTGCATGGGCTTCATCGGGAGGAACTCCATGTGTAGGTGCGGTTCTAGATCTGCATCGACCGAGCCGCGGTAGCGGCATGTGGGACTGTGCGCCAAAGCACGGTCTTAACC
The DNA here is from genome assembly GCA_021802595.1 of Pseudomonadota bacterium. The sequence continues at coordinate 1,671 of JAJZRT010000215.1, read as the reverse complement.
CGAACCTAACCCGATAATTATGCTGTAGCCAGTGACCAGACGTTGCTGTGATATAAATGTATTTATTTTAAATGTATTTTTGTAATATTAGTAAAAAACTGCGCCAAACCGTCTGCAGCCAGTCCAGACAGCCCAGCTTGGAGTCCGGCGCGCACAGGCGGTTGAAGACCATCGCCCGCACCAGCGCTTCGGCATCGAAGCTGCGGCGCGAGGAGCGCAAGGCGGCGTGCACGGCCTCGGCAAAGCCCAGTTCGTTCCACAGGGCATGCAACGCATAGACGTCGCCATAGGCGCGGCTGCTCTCGTACGTCACTGGCGCCGCGGTGGACTCGGCGCGCCCCAGCGCGCGGTGCAGTCCCTGGATCAGCGGATCGAGGTGCTTGGGCTGCAGTTGATCAAGCCGCCCCAGCGTGGCGACGAGGCGCTGGCGCACCGTACCGGTGTCGGTGCGGTAACCCTCCACCAGCTGCAGGTAGCTGCGTCCGCCGGAGCGGCTGATGCGCGTGTACATGCAACAACGTCGTCCCTGCAGAATGCCCACGAGCCGCATGGCGACAGCGGTTGCGGCGGTTGGCGGAAGGCATGGATCTCGCGAGAATTGAAATCAAGGCAGCGATTTCTGGGCGATTTAGAGCGTGAGCACAGCGGACTTTTTCCGTGCCCGACTGGCCGAGATGATTGATCTGCGCCATCCACTGGCGGTGCTGGCAACGCGGATGCCGTGGGCGACGCTGGAAGCCGCCCTGGCGCCGCGGTTTGCGCGGCGCGATCGTCCGGGGCAAGTGCTGTGGGTGGAAGACCTGTTCGGAGAGCATCTGCAGGTTGCCGGTGCCGGGGGTCAGTGCCGCCAGGCGTCGCAAATCACGCGACGGCAGGCTGAGGTTCGGGGCGAATCAGGAAGCCGCATCACTTTTTTCGCGACGAGCACTTGCGTGCTCGTCGCTCAGGCACAACCAAATATGCCGGAATAGTTTTATAACTACTTTCAAGGTGCCTTGATTTCTCTGTATGACATCAAAAATTCACCTCCTAGAGGGCACATAGTACCGGTAGGCCCTTGCGCTTCTACTACAATAGTAGAAACGTTAACCAAACAAACATCAAACGTCACCCACGTACCGCCGGAACCTGGCGGAGCAGTAAAAGCAAAAACGGGAGTCATGAATCCACTTACGGCAACGAGAACACTTGCAACAATGGTTTTCTTGATGCTCATAACAGTTCACCTCCGCTGGTTTCACCATAAATCAAGGCGTTCTGGATGCAATTGCCAAACCGCAATTGCGCGCCCGCTATACCATCCCGAATCCATCTTTACAATACAGCGAATAAAGATGTAATGTAAAAGTGGTAACTGATTAATCTTTGCGTAAGAATTTTAGGCGGCTAGCCCAGCGCGATTCTTGTACGCAGCGCGAGCCGGCCCCTTATCGCGCAAGCCGATACAGACAGTGGGACGTAGCGCTCAATTCCAAGAGCACGAGTAAAGCTCGGGGGCGTCGGCTATCCAACTAAGCCGCGCATGGCGTGCGTGCAGCCTGTGGTGCTACGCGCCGTACGCGCAGTGCCGGTTCCACAGCACGGCCAACGCCAGTCCACTGCGCGGATCGCGCAGGTCGGGAGCGATCTCGGCCAGCGGACCCAGCACCCAGGGCTGCAACAGGTCGGGCC
>JAJZRT010000214.1 GCA_021802595.1 Pseudomonadota bacterium | reverse complement strand
CGATCGTAGATCTTGGTCGACTGGCCGATGTAGACGCCCATCGAGATCACGCTGTTGTCTTCGACGATCACGCCTTCGACCACTTCGGAGCGGGCGCCGATGAAGCAGTTGTCGCCGATGATGGTGGGGTTGGCCTGCACCGGTTCGAGCACGCCGCCGATGCCGACGCCGCCCGAGAGGTGCACGTTCTTGCCGATCTGGGCGCAGGAGCCGACGGTCGCCCAGGTGTCGACCATCGTGCCTTCGCCGACGTAGGCGCCGATGTTGACGTAGGAGGGCATCAGCACGACGTTCTTGCCGATGTAGGAGCCCTTGCGCGCGGCGGCCGGCGGCACCACGCGGAAGCCGCCTTCACGGAAGTCCTTCGAGTTGAAGTCGGCGAACTTGGACGGCACCTTGTCGTAGTAGTTGGTGTAGCCGCCCTTGATGAAGGCGTTGTCCTCCAGGCGGAACGACAGCAGCACCGCCTTCTTCACCCATTGGTTCGTCACCCAGTTCTGGCCGTCTGAACGCTCGGCGACGCGCAGCTCGCCCATGTCGAGCAGGTCGATCACGGCCATGACCGCGTCCTTGACCTGGGGTTCGGCGTTGCGCGGGGTGATGTCGGCACGGCGTTCGAATGCGTCTTCGATGGTTTTCTGCAGGTCTTGCATGGTGTTTTCCTGTGGGTTGATGGTGAAATGAAGGGAAATTATTAAGACTTCCGTAAATCGTGACAGATATCAACCACCGTTCGGGCTGAGCCTGTCGAAGCCCCGTGTCCACTTGGAGATGCCCTTCGACAAGCTCAGGGCGAACGGAGACTTTGGCATGTGCAATGGAAAACTCAATAAAAACGATGGGTCAGTGTTGTCACGCCTCGCCGACGAAGGCCGCCATGCGCCTGGCCGCCTCGACGCAGGCATCGAGGCTGTCGACCAGCGCGATGCGGACGAAGCCCTTGCCCGGATTGAGGCCGGCGGCGTCGCGCGCGAGGTAGCTGCCGGGCAGCACGGTGACGTGCTGTTTTTCGTAGAGGCCGCGCGCGAACGCGGCATCGTCGCCGCCCGGCACGCGCGCCCACAGGTAGAACGCGGCGTCGGGCGCGTCGAAGGCCAGCACGTCCTTCAGCAGGGGCATGACGGCGGCGAATTTCGCGGCGTACTGGCGGCGGTTCTCGATCACGTGCGCCTCGTCGTTCCACGCGGCGACACTGGCTGCCTGCACCGCCGGGCACATCGCGCTGCCGTGGTAGGTACGGTAGAGCAGGAATTTCTTCATCAATTCGGCGTCGCCCGCCACCATGCCGGAACGCAGGCCGGGCACGTTGGAGCGCTTGGACAGCGAGTTGAACACGACCAGGTTCCGGAAGCCGCGGCCGAGCTGTTGCGCCGCGGTGAGCGCGCCGAGCGGCGGCTGGCCTTCGTTAATCGTTTTTGGCATTACGTCCGCCCCCCCTCCCGCAAGCGGGAGAGGGTTGGGGAGAGGGAAATAGATCTCCGAGTAGCATTCGTCGGCCGCGATGACGAAGCCGTGCTGGTCCGACAGCGCGAACAGTTCCTTCCAGTCGGCCAGCGACATCACCTTGCCGGTGGGGTTGCCCGGCGAGCAGACGTAGACGAGGCTGACGGTCTCCCACAGGTCTTCTGGCACGCGCGACCAGTCCATGCGGAAGCCGTTTTCCGGCAGCGTGTTGAGGAAGAAGGGACGGGCGCCGGCCAAGAGCGCCGCGCCTTCATAGATCTGGTAGAAGGGATTCGGCGAAATGACCGTGCGGCGGCCGTGGCGGCTCGAATCGACGGCGGCCTGGGCGAAGGCGAACAGCGCCTCGCGCGAGCCGTTGACCGGCAGCACCTCGGTCGCCGGGTCGAGTTTGACGCCGTAGCGCCGCCCGGCCCAGGCGGCGATGGACTGGCGCAGCGCATCCGAGCCCTGGGTGATGGGATAATTCGCCAGCCCGCCGAGTCCGGCGACCAGTGCGTCCTTGATGAACTGCGGCGTCGGGTGCCTGGGTTCGCCGATCGACAGGTTGATCGGCGACAGCCCGGGATTCGGCGTCACCCCGGCGAACAGCTCGCGCAGCTTCTGGAACGGATAGGGATGGAGTTGTTCGAGACGCGGATTCATTGCAGTGCCAAATTTGATAGAGTCGGCTTCATCATTGGGATTCCATAACGCTTGAATCAAGGTATCCGTTCGGGCTGAGCTTGTCGTAGGGCTCGGGGCGAACGGTCGTTGGATCAGTCGCGGTTATTGGAAAGCGCAACAAGCCAGGATTTAACCAAGCCCCACATTATAAAGCCCCATGCCTTCGATTTCCCTGCAGCGCACCCTTGCCATCAGCAGTCTGGTCTACGCCGCCGCCCTGTGGGGGCTGGTCTGGTATCCCTACCGGCTGTTGAGCCAGGCGGGCGTGGGCGGCATCGCGTCCAGCCTGTTTACCTATGCGACGCCCCTGCTGCTGATGGGCTGGCTGCATGGCCGTGCGCTGCGCGCTGCGCGCGGCCACTGGCTGTGGCTTGCCGCGATCGGCCTGGCGGCGGGCTGGACCAATCTGGCCTATGTGCTGGCGGTGCTGGAAGGCGAGGTGGTGCGGGTGCTGTTGCTGTTTTACCTGTCGCCGTTGTGGACGGTGCTGTTCGCCCGCTTCCTGCTGGGGGAGAAGCTCAACCGCGCCGGCTGGGCGGTAATGGCACTGGCGGCGGGCGGCGCGCTGGTGATGCTATGGCAGCCTGGCGATTGGCCGCTGCCGGCCAACCGCGCCGAATGGCTGGCGCTGTCGGCGGGGATGATGTTCGCGGCGAGCAACGTCATCAGCCGCCATCTGGAAGGGGTGGCCGAAGGCGCCAAGGCGGTGTCGGTCTGGACGGGCGTGGCCGTGCTGACGCTGGCCGGGCTGGCGTGGAAACCCGCCGAGCTCGATTTCATGGCCAGCGCCCAAACCTCGACCTGGTTGCTGCTGGCGGGCGTGGGGATTGCCATCGGCAGCATGACCTATGCCGTGCAGTATGGTCTGGCGCGCGTGCCGGCCAATCAGGCCATCGTCATTTTCCTGTCGGAACTGGTGGTGGCGGCGATCGCCGCCTATTTCCTGTCCGATGAACGCATGGGGATGCAGGAATGGATCGGCGCCGTCATGATCATCACCGCCAGCCTGTTTTCCGGGCATATGGAAAACGATCAGTCGAAAGCGCAAGCCCATGCCTGACTCACGCCCTGCGGGAAACGTCACCGCCCTGCTGCACGCCGGTCTGCTGGTTGCCGACCTGGCGCGCGCGAAAGCCTTCTACGAATCGGTGCTGGGGCTGACACGGCACCCCGGGCGCCCTGATCTGCCTTACCCCGGCGAGTGGTACGACCTCGGTGGCGGCCAGCAGCTGCACCTGATGCAGTTGCCCAACCCCGATGCGGGCTCGGTGCGGCCCGAGCACGGCGGCCGCGACCGCCACATCGCGCTGGCCGTTGCGGACATGGCTGTGCTGAAAAGCCGGCTCGATGCGGCAGGCGTGGCCTACACGACGAGCCGGTCGGGGCGGGCGGCCCTGTTCTGCCGTGATCCGGATGCCAATACACTGGAGTTTGTCGCAGTCCGTTGACCGGATCAGGCTTCGCGCTGCAAGGCGGCCCTTCGATCGTTCGGCAGGCTCACGATCAGGGGGAGCGATGGTCAAGCCGGGTATATGTCAAAAAGCCCTCACTCCGTTCGCCCTGAGCCTGTCGAAGGGCCTGTCCTGGGCGAAGCCAAAGGGCTCGTTCCGGATAGCAGTGGCTGCAGCTCTAAGCAGGCTCAATCGGGCGTCAAATCTCCGCGATACGTCCGCAGGAATCGCTCGGTCTCGCTGTGGAGCTCGGTTGCAAATGGCCAGGCATCGCCGTTCTGCGGCGACAGGGTTTTCTGCTGACGGTAGAGGTGCTGGTTGCCGCAGACAAAGAGCCGCAACCGCAATTCCGGCCAGTAGGCGCTTTCGATGGAAGAGACGGTCGCAGGGGTTTCCACGCGCGCCGACAGCAGGGCGCGCGGCGCGGGGGAAGCGGCGCACAGTTCGCGGCTGCGCGGGCGCTGCTCCGACTCGTTCCACCAGGCATCGAATTCCATCTGGCCCAGTTCCAGTGACCGGCTGTTCATGCGCAGCACCGCATCTCCATCCTGCTGCAGGACGGCGTGCATCCGTCGCGTGTAGCTCGTTCGCGTCTCGCCGTTCCAGAAGCTGCGATTGCCGGGCAGTCCCAGCGCAGCGTAGACGAGCGTCGGGCGCGCCGGCTGGGCGGCCGCGGGCGGAGCGGTGGCTGTCTCCATCGAAATGGGCGGGACGCGAGCGGGGCTGGCGGTTGCCGGCCTGGCGGCGGCCTGTCCTGACGCCATGCGGGCGTGCGGATTTTTGGGTATGGCGGGCGTGGGGGGCGAGGGTTTCGCCAGTGAAGCGACAGGTGACGGCGCGGGGGGCGGCGCGGCAGCGGGCGGGACGGGGATGGCCGCAGGGCCGGAGAGGCGGGGTGCTGGCGCCTGGGTCGTGCCCGTTTCCGCGATGACGGGGGGCGCCGTCCGGTCTGCGGGTTCCGGCAGCAGTCGCGGCGCCAGCATCAGCCCCACGCCCGCCAGCACCAGGATCAGCGACGGATGGGTGACGTTGAGCTTGATGCCGAATGCCTCGACCGACGAGGCCTGTGTGCTGGTCTTGCTGCGAATGAACATCACCAGCCCGGTGATCACCAGTACGACGCCGGCCGTCATCAGAATGGTATCGAACAGATCGCCTGGCAGATTCATGATGTGCTCCTGCAACGGGCCGGCCATTCGGCGGAGGGCGGCACAGCCGCTTTCCGTACCGGCATTTCACTCATCCGCCACGGGATTTGCGCGTGCCCTTGCCGCGCCTGGCCGGCGCGGGCGGCGTGCTCCATGGCACCGGCATTTTCAGGATGGCTCTGGGCCCGACCAGGCAGGGGGTCTGTTCGTATTTGAGGTGTTTCAGGCGCGCGCCCACGCTTTTGACGAGCGTGGTGAAATCGGGATTGTCGTGCTGGCTGCGGCTGGCGCGCAGGGTTTCGGCCAGGCTGTAGGTGAAGGCGCCGAACGACTGCACGCCGTGGCGGTATTCGTAGGACAGCTGGTTTTCCAGGCAGGCTTCGATGATGACCGGCAGGTAGGGGCCGCGATGGCCCAGCGCGCGGCGCGTGCGGTCGTAATCCTTTTGCGCGAGCGTGCGCAGGCCGATGGCGCGCCCGAGCCGGTAGCTCGCCCCGCTGCTGCCCAGGTACGCCGCGCCCTTGTCCTGATCCAGCGAGCGGTTGGGGATGGCGAGCGGGCGTTCCTCCCACATCTGCAGGGCGGCGTTCCACTTCAGGGCGCGGTGGCGGATATCGTCCGGCGGGGTGATGCCGCGCACGCGGCGGCCGCCTTCGCGCGCCATGCCGCCGGAATGGCAGCAGTCGAAGATGGCGGCGAAGTAGCTGTCGTAAGGCAGCTGGCTGTACAGCCCGAGGAACTGCTTGTCGGTGATGGCGCGCGCGGGAGACCAGTCGAAATCGTAGGGCACCAGGCATTCGTCCAGATGGTCGACTTCGTCGCTCGCGCCGTAGGCCGGTATCTGCGCGCCGTGGCCGGAATAGAACAGCACCCGTTCGTCGCCCGCCTGCACGCCGTCGAGCAGCCAGTGCAGGCGTTCGAGGATGCCGTCGGCGGTGGCGCGCTCATCCAGCACCACGCGGATGTCCTCGGCATCGAAGCCGCATTCCTGCAGCACCGAACTCATCAGGAAGACGTCGTTGACGCAGCCTTCCAGGCGGTTGGCCGGATCCGGGTAGTCGTTGATGCCGATCAGCAGCGCGCGCCGCGTCGGCTTGGCGCTGGCCTTGCGGAACGCCGTCAGGCTGCGCGCCAGGCCGCGTTCGACCCGGGCGCCCGACAGCACACGCCACACCGTGGCGCGGGTGTTGGGGTGGGCCAGGTAATGCGCGGCATCGTGGTTGAGCGGGTCGTTGGGGATGTCGAACCGGGTGCCGACCTCCTCGAAATTGCCCGCGTTCAGGCGGATGTCGGCCGTCAGCACATGGTCGTCCGGGTTGTACAGGTGAAACCAGCGGCTGGCCCCGGGAAGACTCTCCAGCCGCCCGGCAAAGGCGTCGCGTACGCACGGATTGCCGATCTGGGCGCCGAGCGAGACGAAGGTCTTGCCCTCGATCGCCGCCGCATTGCGCAGGAAGGTGTCGTAGCAGATCAGCGAGCCGAGACTGTGGCCGCAGACCACGTCGTAATCATCTCCTTGCAATTTTTTCAGCACGGCGTCGCGGGCGGCGGCACGCAGGGTTTCGTCGCTGAGCCATTGCGCCACCATGCCTGCGGTCCAGCGTACCTGCTCCGGCATGTCGAACAGGCCGCGCTCGCGCGTGAACAGATCGCCCACGCCATGCACCACGCCGCTCGCCAGCGCGCTGGCAAATGCGGCAGCATAGGTGACCGGGTTGTGCGGCGCCTGGTCGAACAGCGTGTCGTACCGGAGAAAGTCGCAGCTCACGTCCAGGTCGGGGTTCCACGACCGCAGGCCGTCGACGATGGCCTGCGTCCAGGACGCCTGCAGATTCGGGTCGGCGTCGCCGTGGCCGACGCCGTGGACGCACAGGAGGGAAAGCGATCTGGCCATGCTGTTTCCTTTTCCATGGGGTTGATGGGGGACGCCATTCACGGCCCG
>JAJZRT010000213.1 GCA_021802595.1 Pseudomonadota bacterium | reverse complement strand
CCGGGGCGAGGGCAGCTGGCCGCTGAGTTTCAGTTGTTCAACCTGTCGTATCATCAATCAACCTGTTTCGATCAAGCGCATATGCCCCGGTAACCGTGCGGCGTGGCGCGTCTGGCCTGCCGGATCGATCATGGCGGTGGATCAGGAAATGTCATGCAGCAGGTGTTGCAGAACATTCATACAAGCTTATATCGTCAGGATTTCGACAAAATAAAGGGCGGTTGTGCCGAATTGTCGCCAGCGACCGGGGCCGCTCAGGCCTTGCCCAGCTTGCCGTCCAGGCAGCGCAGATAGGCCGCCGAGTCGAACGCCGTCCGGTAACGCTGCGCCTGCCAGATCATTTCTCCCAGACAGTCCATCACGGCGTGCTGTGCGTCCATGGCGTCGCCATGCTGGCTGAGCAGTTGCCGGTAGCGGTCGCGGATTCCCGGCGGCTGATCCACCGATAACTGCTCGGCGATTGCGAGATGCATGGAAAGATGCAGAAAGGGGTTGGTTTCACCCTGCTCCGGCAGGTACTCCCGTTCCCGGTAGCGTTCGGGCTGGTCGAGCAGGTCGTGGTATTCGGGGTGTGCCAGCACGGCGTCGAGCGCCGGCTGCTCGGCGCCCGCCAGCGGCCGGCCGGCGCGGTATTTCGCCCATACGTCGAAGAAGAACTGACGAACCTGGTTGCGACTGGGGTTGAACATCAATCGGTCTGGGCGCGCACAGTGCGGCGCTTGCCCCCTCTCCCGCGCGCGGGGGAGGGTTGGGGAGGGGGGGCGGGCCAGGTCTTGCCCTTGTATTCACACAGGTCGGCGATGAGGCACTCGCCACATTTCGGCTTCCTGGCCTGGCAGACATAGCGGCCATGCAGGATCAGCCAGTGGTGGGCGTCGACCAGAAATTCCTTCGGGATGGTCCTGAGCAGCTTCTTCTCCACCTCCAGCACGGTCTTGCCGGGCGCGAGGCCAGTGCGGTTGGCGACGCGGAAGATGTGGGTGTCGACCGCCATCGTCGGCTGGCCGAACGCGGTGTTGAGGATCACGTTCGCGGTCTTGCGGCCCACGCCGGGCAGCGCCTCCAGCGCGGTGCGTTCGGCCGGAACCTGGCTGCCGTGCAGGTCGACCAGCATGCGGCAGGCGGCGATCAGGTGCCTGGCCTTGCTCTTGTAGAGCCCGATGCTCTTGATGTAATCGGAGAGGCCGGCTTCCCCCAGCGCGCAGATCGCTTCCGGCGTGTTGGCCACCGGGAACAGCTTCCGTGTCGCCAGGTTCACGCCCTTGTCGGTCGCCTGTGCTGACAGCACGACCGCCACCAGCAGCTCGAACGGCGTCCGGTATTCGAGTTCGGTGGTGGGATGCGGGTTGGCCGCGCGCAGGCGGCTGAAGATCTCGCGGCGTTTGGCGGGGTTCATCGTGGCCGGATCACTGTTCGGCGAGGCGCTTTTTCAGCGCCCGTTTTTCGTCCTGCCGCCTGGCGCTCGCCGATTTTTCGTGTTCGCCGGCCTTGCGGGCCATCGCCAGAGCGACGAAGGGGTTGCGCGGTTTGGGGACGCGTCTTTTCAGCGGCGGCTTCATGCCGCGACCGGCACGGCCGCACGCATGCGCCGGGCGGCGCGCGCCTTGTACCAGTTGTTGGCGGCGATCAGCAGGCCCAGCGCGATGAAGGCCCCGGGCGGCAGGATCGCCAGCAGGAAGCCGCGGTAATGCGGCAGCACATGCAGGACGAGGCCCTTGGCGTCGGGGCCGAGCGCCAGGTCGATGCCGGAGAGCAGGGTGCCCTGGCCGGCAATTTCACGGATCGCGCCCAGCACCACCAGCACCAGCGTCAGTCCCAGCCCCATCGCCATGCCGTCGATCGCGCTGTGCAGCGGATGGTTTTTCGCCGCGAACGCATCTGCCCGTGCCAGCACGATGCAGTTGGTGACGATGAGCGGGATGAAGATCCCCAGCACCAGGTAGAGCGGATGCACGAAGGCGTTCATCGCCAGGTCGATCACGGTGACCAGCACGGCGATGATGAGGATGAATACCGGGATGCGGATTTCGTTCGGCACGAAATGGCGTACGCCCGAGACCGCGCCGCCGGACGCGGCCATCACCAGCGTGGTCGCCAGTCCCAGCGACAGCGCATTGATGACGTTAGTGCTGATGGCCAGCGTCGGACACAGGCCGAGCACCTGCACCAGGCTGGAGTTCTGCTTGATGAGGCCGTTGTGGAACAGGCTGCGGAGTTCTGCTGCGGTAATCATGATCGGGCTCCTGGCGAGGGCGCGGCGAGCAGCGCCGCGCGATGGCGCGCGAAATAATCGAGTGCGTTCCGAACCGCCTTGATCACGGCGCGCGGCGTGATGGTGGCCCCGGCACGGGCGTCGAATACGCCGCCGTCCTTGGCGACTTTCCAGTGCTTGGGCTCCGGGCTGGTCAGCGACTTGCCGAGAAACTGGTCGATCCATGCGCTCTTGGCGCGGTCTATGTAATCGCCCAGGCCCGGCGTTTCGTGATGGGCCGTGACGCGCACCCCGGTCACGTTGCCGTCGACGCCGATGCCGATCAGCAGGGCGATGTCGCCACTGTAGCCGTCGGGGGCGACGGCCTCCAGCACCACTCCGCTGACTGCGCCGGCGCGACGGGCGATCCACATCGCGGAAGGCTGGCGCGTGCCCAGCAGATCGTCCGGCGGCACGCTTCGCTGCGTGGCCAGGAGATCGTTGTCGTAGAGCGAGGCGGGCAGCACCTGGTTGATGAGTGCGAGCTTCTCGGCCTGCTGGCTGCGGCTGATGACCGGCGCGGTGTGATCGTGGGTGAACGCCAGCATGGCCGTGCCGACGAGCGCAAACACGAACAGGATCGAGCCGGTTCGCAGGGCATTGCGGGTGGCGACCGATGCGCTCACGCGCGCGGCTCCTTGCCTGCGCCGCCGTAGATGCGCGGCTGGGTGTACTGGTCGATCAGGGGGACGCACAGGTTCATCAGCAGGATGGCGAACGCCACGCCGTCGGGGTAGCCGCCCCAGGTGCGGATGGCCATGGTGAGGAAGCCTGCGCCGAGACCGAAGATCAGCTTGCCGCGCGGCGTCGTCGCGCCCGTCACCGGATCGGTGGCGATGAAGAAGGCACCCAGCATCACCGACGGTGCGAACAGGTGGAACCACGGCGGGCCATAGCGGCCGGCGTCATAGAAATGCAGGAAGCCGGCGGTGAGCCAGATGCCGGCCAGGAAGGTGAGCGGCACGTGCCAGCTGATGATGCGCAAGGCCCACAGCACGAGGCCGCCCAGCAGGAACGCCGCGGCCAGCCACTCGAAACCGGTGCCGCCGAAGCGGCCGAAGATCGGCTCGGCCATCACTTCGTCCACGGTCAGCTGCCGCAGCAGGCCGGTGCGCAGCGAGTCGAGCGGGGTGGCCATGGTGACGGCGTCGAGCGTGCTCTTCGAGATGTCGCCGCCGAAAATCGCCGAGGCGCTCTGGGCCAGGGTGAGGTGGGTGGAGGTCAGTTCGATGGGGGCCGCCCAGTGCGTCATCTGCACCGGGAACGACACGATCAGCACCGCGTAGCCCACCATGGCCGGGTTGAAGATGTTCTGTCCCAGCCCGCCATACAGATGCTTGGCGACCACGATGGCGAACAGCGTGCCGGTGACGATCAGCCACCACGGCGCCAGCGAAGGCAGCGACAAGGCCAGCAGCCAGGCAGTAACGATGGCGGAAAGATCCATGAGGAAGGGCTTGATGGGATAGCCGCGCGTCTTCAGCATCGCCGCTTCGGCTGCCAGCGCGGTGACGGTGGCGAGCGACAGCGTGACGAGGATGCCCGGCCCGAACAGCCACACGTAGGTCGCAATGGCGGGCAGCAGCGCCACCAGGACCCAGGCCATGATCTGGGTGACGCTGCTGCGGTCGAGGATGAAAGGGGAAGGCATCAGGTTTTCTCTTCGGATTCCAGCGGCTGGCGCGCGAGCTCGCGGATTTTAGCCCTGCGCGCCTCGATTTCATCGATCTGCCGCAGTTGCGTGGACGTCAGGTCGTCGACGTTCTTCGGCGCGGCGTCGGATTTTTTCGCCTGCGCGCGCGCCAGTGCCGCGGCGATCAGCGCCTTCTTGGCATCGGCGTCGCTGGATGCCGCGCTGTCGGCGGCCGGGGCGGCCGCGAGTTCGGCGCGCCGCGCTTGGTCCAGCGTGGCTTGCGCGCGCGCGGCCTGCGCCTTGGCGGCGAGCTTCTCGGCCTTTTCCTTCTTCTCGCGCTCCTGGCGGTACAGGCGGAATTCATGGCGCTCGCGTGCCCGGTCGGCGGCGCGCTTGTCCTTTTCGTGCGCCCAGATCTCGCTCTTGGCGTAGCGGTAAAAGTCGACCAGCGGGATATGGCTGGGGCAGACATAGCTGCAGCAGCCGCATTCGATGCAGTCGAACAGGTGGTATTCCTGTGCGCGGCCGAAGTCGCCCGCCTTGGCGAAGCGGAACAGTTCCTGCGGTTGCAGGGCGGCCGGGCAGGCGTCGGCACAGCGGGTGCAGCGGATGCACGGCAGCGCTTTCGGCAGCGGCGGGAACAATTCCCGGGATTGCACCAGCAGGCAATTGGTGGCCTTGACCACCGGCGCGTCCAGGTTCGGTACCGGCATGCCCATCATCGGACCGCCCATCAGCACGCCGGTGGTGCCGTCGCGGTCGCCCGCCAGCGTGATCAGCGTGTGCATCGGCGTACCGATCAGCACCTCGAAATTCTGCGGCCGCAGCACGTGGCCGGTGACGGTGACCAGCCGCGAGATCAGCGGCTCGCCATGGAGTACCGCGCGCGCCAGGGCATACGCGGTGCCGACGTTGAACACCTGGAGGCCGACGTCGGTGGAGCGCTTGCCGGAGGGGACCTGCTTGCCGGTGAGAATCTCGGTCATCTGCTTGGCGCCGCCACTGGGGTAGAGCGTCGGCACGGCGATGATTTCCACCGCAAAATCCAGCTTCGCGGCAGCGAAGCGCATTGAAGCCAGCGCTTCGGGCTTGTTGTCCTCGATACCGACGAGGATTTCGGTGCTGCCCATCATATGCCGCATCACCGCCACGCCCTGCAGGATTTCGTCGGCGTGGTGGCGCATCAGCACGTCGTCGCAGGTGATCCACGGCTCGCATTCGCCGCCGTTGATGATCAGGGTGGGGCACTGCTGCATCGGGCCGGGGTTGAGTTTGGCCCCGGTGGGGAACACCGCCCCGCCGAGGCCGGCCAGTCCCAGGTCGCACAGTTTCATGCGCAGGTCGGCCGGTGCCATCGCCTCGTAATCGAGTGGCACGTGGGCTATCCATTCGTCGCGGCCGTCGGTTTCGATCGTGATGCACAGGTCGGGCAGGCCGGAGACATGCGGGACCGGCTGCAGGTCGATGGCGGCGATGGTGCCCGAACTGGAGGCATGGACCGCCGCCGAGATGGGGCCGTCGGCCGCGGCGATCATCTGGCCCTTCAGAACCCGTTCGCCGACCTCGACCACCGGCTTGGCCGGATTGCCAATGTGCTGGCGCAGCGGGATGACCAGCTTGCGGGGCAAGGGTGCGGCATGGATCGGACGGCCGTTCGATTCCGCCTTGTGCTCGGGCGGGTGCACCCCGCCCTTGAATTTGTGGAGTTCGCGGCTCATGGATTGTTCTACGCGACGAGCTTCAGTTCGATCACCGGATGCTTCCACTTCCAGTGCGGGAGATCCTCGGCAATGGGCACCATCGAGATGCAGTCGACCGGGCACGGCGGCAGGCACAGTTCGCAGCCTGTGCATTCGGATGCGATGATGGTATGCATCTGCTTGGCTGCGCCAACGATGGCATCGACCGGGCAGGCCTGGATGCACAGGGTGCAGCCGATGCAGGTCTGCTCGTCGATGAAGGCCACCGATTTCGGCTTGGGCGTGCCGTGGGATTCGTCGAGCGGCTTGGGCTCCACGCCCAGCAGTTCGGCGAGCTTCTTCACGCCTTCCTCGCCGCCCGGCGGGCACTGGTTGATGTCGGCCTCGCCCCTGGCGATGGCCTCGGCATAGGGCTTGCAGCCAAGGAAGCCGCACTGGCCGCACTGCGTCTGCGGCAGGATGGCGTCGATCTTTTCTGCCAGCGGGTTGCCTTCCACCTTGAAGCGGATGGCCGACCAGCCCAGTATCAGGCCGGTCACGACGGCGATGCCGACCATCACCAGAATGGCAGCGAGCATTATTTCACCAGTCCGGAAAAGCCCATGAAGGCCAGCGACATCAGCCCCGCGGTAACAAATGCAATGCTGGTGCCCTTGAATGGCGTCGGAACGTCGCAGGTCTCCATCCGCTCGCGGATGCCGGCGAACAGGATCATCACCAGGGTGAAGCCAAGTGCGCCGCCCGCGCCGAAAAACAGCGATTCGACCAGGTTATGGCGAGCCTGCACGTTCAGCAGCGGAATTCCCAGCACCGCGCAGTTGGTGGTGATGAGCGGCAGGTAGATGCCCAGCACCTGGTACAGCACCGGGCTGGACTTCTGGATGAACATCTCGGTAAATTGAACGATCCCGGCGATCACCACGATGAACGACAGGGTGCGCAGGTAGAACAGCTCGGGGCCGAGCAGGTATTCGTTGATGAGGTAGCTGGCGCCGGATGCCAGCGTCAGCACGAAGGTCGTCGCCAGCCCCATCCCGACCGCCGCTTCCAGCTTCTTCGACACGCCCATGAAGGGGCACAGGCCCAGAATCTTGGCC
>JAJZRT010000212.1 GCA_021802595.1 Pseudomonadota bacterium | reverse complement strand
ACAACGCCGGCAACGGCGAGTACGGCGACATGGTGGCGATGGGCGTTCTCGACCCCACCAAGGTCACCCGCACCGCGCTGCAGAACGCCGCGTCGATCGCCGGCCTGATGCTGACCACCGACTGCATGGTCGCCGACCTGCCGGAAGACAAGCCGGCTGCCCCGATGGGCGGCGGCGACATGGGCGGCATGGGCGGCATGGGCATGATGTAAGGCGGCAAACAGCCCGGCTGTCGATACAGTCCAAGCCCCGCTTCGGCGGGGCTTTTTCATTGGTCATCAAGAAACCGACAAGCGTTCTCGGCAGCAGCCATCAGGGTTCGCAGTGGACTCACGATACAGGTTGACACTCTGAATTGCAGAGTTATATGCTCTGAATAACAGAGTTACTGCTTCAACCGGCCATGACCCCACATCACCAGCAGTTCGCGTCGATCCAGTCCATGCTTGCAGCCGGTCATCGCAGCGTGCATCTGGAACGTCATACCTTACTGCTATTGGGCGGTGTGGGCGGCTTCTTGAGCTTGGCGACCGAATGGGTGATTACCGATGTGCGATTTCCAAGTGCAGCCGGGCGCGGTCTGGCCTTGCTGATCTGGCTGGCGATCTGGTTGGGGAGCATGTCGCTACTGGATTATTGGCTGACCCGGCGAGCACGGGCGCAGCGGGACGAGACGCTACCGTTCGCCCAGGCGCAGATCATGCGTGCCTGGTGGATGCTTCTGTCGATGGGCTGCCTGGGTTCGTTCGCCATGCTCTTTTATGGTGGCGGTGTGATGATCTACGCGTTATGGACGGTGTTGCTGGGTCTGGGCATCTACCTGTTCGGCCTATTCTCGCGTCCGTTGATCGAGTGGGTCGGACTGGCCACCATCCTGCTCGGCGTGCTCGGCCTGGTAGAACTTTCTTATGGCGCTACGCGCTGGCTGACAGCTTCAGCGTTCGCCATTGGCTTGCCGCTGGCCGGTTGGCTCAATCTTCGAGTCGACGATGCCGGTTCGATACGACGACTGTTTACCTTGGCCGTCTGGCTGGCGGCTGTGATGACGCCGCCTTTGCTGGCTTCCCGTTTCTCGGATATGCAGGCACCCACCGCACCACCCGTCACGCTTGGCTCGGCCGTGGACACGGGTGAACAGGTGCTGCGTCTCAAAGTGGGTACCCGGGTACCATTGCGAGTGGACATGACAGGCCCGCTGCTGAGCATTTCGAAAGAAGCCGAACTCCCCATGACCCTGGACATGCCCGTGGAAGTGGCCTTGCACGACGGCAAGCCGGATGGCCGCTACCGCATCGGTGACGGGCCATGGCATGGCATCCGTGACAGCGCCCTGCAGTTGCGCATCGACCGCCTGAGTCCAGATCTGGAAGGCGATCAACCGGTCGTGCGTGTCCATGTCGAATTAGGTGGCGCCGCTTTAGAAGGAAATGAACCATGAACCCCGCCTTACCCCCGCTCGACCCCCTGCTGCATCAACCGGCGCGCACCCAATTGGTAGCTTATCTGTCCGGGCGTGGCGAAGCAACGTTCTCGGAATTGAAGCGAGTGCTCGGCGTTACCGACGGCAATCTGGGTGCGCATCTCGCCAAGCTGGTGGAAGCGGGCTACCTCGCTACGGGTGAAGCGGCGGACGGCGGGCGGACGCAGACGGTTTACACCCTGACGCCGACCGGCCGCGTCGCGTTGTCTGAATACGTATCACGCTTGTCTGCGCTGATGGCGCTCAGCAGCGGCAGCGTCCCCAGCAATGACAGTCTTTTGATTCCCAACCCTGAAGGAGCTGCACGATGAAATCGTTCTACCCGTTGGCCATTCCCTTGCTGGCCGTTGTGGCTGGCTGCGCCGCGCTCAATCGCCCATCGGCCGAACAGCTTGCCGCCTTGCCTGTCGTGACTTACCCCGACACGCCACCCGCGGGCGACTTCGTCTACAAACTACCGGCCGGCCAACCCATCGACCTGCGTGTTTTAGTGGATGGCAGCGCCCTGGCACAGGGCGCGGATCAGAAGGTCAGCGCCAGCCTGGCCCACGATATCTATCTGCATAAGGAGTGGGCGAGCGAGGACGGCCGCACTTGGCAACCGGCTGGCAAGCTGGTTGGCGTCAAGCTGACTGTCAAGCTGCCATCCTATGAATCGCCCGGACCGGGCGAGATGCACCTGACAGTTGATCGCAAGCTCCCTTGAAGAAAGCGCCTGCCTTGCGTTTCGCTTGACCTGGTCTGGCGAACATTTGCCTCGGAATGCGCGGCAAGGCGATCCATGTCGACCCGGATACGGACTGACCCGACGCCGCAGCGCCGGCTGGCGCTCGCTTTCGTGGCTGCGCTGGGCGTGCATATGCTGATGTTCAGCCTGATCAAGCTTCCGGCGACAAGCGTCATGCCGCCTGATTCTTCGACGGCACTCCAGTGGGTTGACCTGTCCGCACTCAAGTCACGACCTGAACGGGACGCGCAAAGCGTTAAACCGGCCCGGTTGGAAACGCGCCGCGATAACGACGTTCCACGCCATCGAGAGAACAAGACCGCAGTCGGTCAAGCGCCTGACGTGCCGCCCTCGCCGACGCTTGCCCCGCTGGCCACGACCCAAACGACCACTTCGGCACCGGTTATTCCGGATCCGGAAGCCCTGATGGCATCGGCTCGATTGGTCGCCCGCGAAATGGCCCGCGATCGAGGAGACAGGTCCGTGACGCAAGCGGACAATCCGGTCGACCGACCTTTCTTGCCGAAGCTCGCCCGGGCGCTCGACAAGCCACGCTCCAGTGTGCAGCGCTATGAAGGGGGATTGATCAAAATCATCACTACGGGCGGACGTATCTACTGCGTACAGGAACCTCCGGATTTTGCGCGGGGCGGTCCGCTCGATCCGCTGTCCGTGCCGACCAACTGTCCTTGAATCGTGTTGTTTACGCATGGCGGGCGCGATATATGCGCTGTGACATGACATGCTGAGCGGACACACTTGCCGCGCTAGACGCAAGACCGCTTTGGCCGCACGGGAGAATGCCCGCCACTTCAATCTGTACTTCCGCTCCCGGCCGATTGCTGCCGGTTTCATATTCATCAACAGGTTCCATTTTTTCATCCTGACAAATAACCCTGTCGACCTCCATTTTCAACACTGGATTGCGGATACGGTTTTCACTGGCTTTTGACACGTGGCAACTGGCCGGCGCGGAGGATCGGTGCCATCATCAGGGCTCAATTCGAGCCGACGCTCACGACCATGCCCGCCGCCCTGCCTTACCCCCTGCGCGCCCTGCGCGCGCGCGATTTCCGTCTCTATTTCGCCGGCCAGCTGGTGTCCGTCGCCGGCACCTGGATGCAGCAGATCGCCATGGCCTGGCTCGCCTACAAGCTGACGAACTCCGCGCTGGTGCTGGGCCTGCTCGGCTTCGCCAGCCAGATCCCCATCCTGCTGTTCGCGCCGTTCGGCGGCGTATGGTCGGACCGCACCGACCGGCGCCGGCTGATGATGGCCACCCAGGCGCTCGCCATGCTGCAGGCGCTGACGCTGGCCGTGCTGGCCTGGCAGGGCTGGGCGACACCGGCCCTGCTGCTCGGGCTGGCCTTCGTGCTCGGCTGCATCAATGCGGTGGACGTTCCCGTGCGCCAGTCGCTGGTCGTGCACCTGGTCAGCGACCGCGCGCTGCTGCCCAACGCCATCGCGCTCAACTCCTTCATGATGAACGCCACCCGCTTCGTCGGCCCGGCGCTCGCCGGCCTGATCGTCGCGCGCGCGGGCGAAGCGGTGTGCTTCCTGCTCAATGCCGCGTCCTATCTGGCCGTGCTGCTCGCGCTGGCGGCGCTGCACACCCGCCCCGGCGGCGGCACGTCCAAGTCCGCGCTGCACGCCCTGCGGGAAGGTCTGGCCTACACCTTCAGCCACCGCGACATCCGGCTGTTCCTGCTGCGGGTCGCCGCGGTCAGCTTCCTGGTCGCGCCCTACGTCGTGATGCTGCCGCTCTACGCCCGCACCGTGCTCGGCGGCGACGCCCGCACCTTCGGACTCCTGGTCAGCAGTGCCGGGGCCGGCGCCCTGTTGGCGAGCCTGTTTCTGGCCTCGCGCGTCTCCCTCGAAGGACTGGCGCGGCGCGTAGCGGCCGCCGTCATCCTCGCCGGCATCGCACTGGCGCTGTTCGCCGCGAACAGCGTGCCGGGGCTCGCCTACCCGATCCTGATGGTGCTGGGCTTCTCCGTGATCCTCGTGGCCGCCGGCAGCAATACCCTGTTACAAAGCTGGGTGCGCGACGACATGCGCGGACGCGTCATGGCCATCTTTTCCGTAGCCTTCCTCGGCATCGCGCCGCTCGGCAGCCTGGCGATGGGCGGCCTCGCCCACGTGCTCGGCATCCGTCCCACGCTCTTCGTGTTCGGCGCGCTGACCGTCGTTGCCGGACTGGCGCACCGTTCGCGACAGAATCCGGCCGCGGGCAACGCCTGAGCTTGCCCGTCCCACGCCCGCACGCTAAGGTTGCCGCATGCCTCAGGACCGCGCCTCGTGATCTGGCCTTTCCGCCCGCGTCCCGCGCTGCAGCCCGCGCTCGCCGTACGCGTGCAGCAGCTTGCGACGCGGCCGGTGCGGGAACAGACGCTGGATGACGACTGGGTGGTGGTCGACGTCGAGACCGGCGGACTCAACCCGCACAAGGCCCCCCTGCTGGCGATCGGCGCGGTCACGGTCAGGGCCGGCGCCATCGCCATGGCGCCGGCATGCGAAGTGCATCTGCGCCAGATCGAGGCCACGGCGACCGACAACATCCTGGTGCACGGCATCACCACGGCACAGCAACTCGGCGGCCAGGCGCCCGCCGAAGCGCTGCTGGACTGGCTGGCGTTCGCCGGCGGCCAGCCGCGGCTGGCCTACCATGCCGACTTCGACCGGCTGGCGCTGCAAGGTGCCGGCATGCGCGAACTGGGCCTGAAGGATCGCGCCGTCTGGCTCGACCTGGCCGTGCTGGCGCCGCTGCTGCGGCCCGAGGGGCCGGGCTTCAACCGCCCGCTGGACGACTGGCTCGCCCATTTCCGCATCCCTGTCTACCAGCGTCACGGCGCACTGGCCGATGCCTACGCGACCGCCCAGCTGTGGCTCGCGCTGCTGCCCGCCGCGCGGGCACGCAAACTCGCCCACCTGGGACAACTCCGCCGTCTCGTCCGCCAGGCGCGCTGGCTCGACATCCGCCAGACTTAAGCGAACGCCCCAATCCACCACCCCAAAAAAGCATCCGGAATCTTCTGTTGATCAACAGGGCGCCACTGACTGTTGTTTGGGGTCTACAAAGTAGGAAATCGTTTGCCTGAAACGACCCGTTGCTGCTCTGGGCGAGCGGCAGCTATCCGGCAAGCAATTTAGCAAGGCCAATCACTTCAAAATCCCGCCACTGACATTCAGTGTTCCATCCACACGTTCGGGCAATGCCTAGCGCGGTTTCTTGGCATTTATTTTTTGCACCTCCTGTTGAAAATGCGCACCCAGTTTCTTCAACTCCATGTTGATGGCTGCCGCCCGGACCGGGTCAGACGGTTCCGGCCTGTCGCTCCCGTTCTTGTACACGGACTGCATTTCCAGTGATTCGGCAAATAGCTCACTCATTCGTTTGGCATCCTGCAATAAAGGAAGGCGCGGATCCGTTGGCTGGAGAGATGCCCGAGACAAATCCATTAACACTTTTCTATACATGGGCGCATAGACCAGCCTGCTTTTATCGTCGCTCTCGCGTTCAGTCTCCTTGCCGGCCTTGATATCCAGTTGATCTTGCTGGAGCGCCTTGGCGGCGGCTAAAAAACCATCCATGCCCCGCTTGAATGCGGCCTGGCCATCAGCGGCCTTTCTCTGATCCACTGTGGCGTGGGGTGCCATTACAGCCAAGCCGGTCGTGGCCACAAAGACAAGGGCAATTCCCGCAATTGCCCTGCGCTGAAAGTACCGGACAAAATGTTTCATGTCGAAGCGTTCGGGCAAAAGGTAAGCGAGCAGGCATCCGCCTATCAGGCCTCCCACGTGGGCCGCATTGTCGATTCCCTGTTGGGCAAAACCGTTCATCAGGTTAAAAACAATGAACAAGGCGATACCGCCGATGGATTGTTTTCCGATGCTCTTGGGCAGTTTGTCCCGGTGCTGGTGCATGCCGACCATCAACGCGCCCGCGATACCGAATATCGCACCCGAAGCTCCGACAGATACGGCAGCCTGGGCACCATAGTTGAGGCTCAGGGCGCTGCCTATCAGCCCAGACCCAAAATAGATCAGGGCAAACAGACGATGGCCATATATCCGTTCCACGGTAATGCCTATGCTGAGCAGCCCGATCATGTTCATCAACAGGTGGTTAAACCCGCCATGCAGAAACATCGCCGTGAACAAACGCCACCATTCTCCTTTTTGAACCTCGGAGGCGGCATTGCCTCCCCATACGAGTAATTTGTCCGGAGGCGAATTATTAAAATTCGACCCGTTCAGAAACATAAAAAGCCACACTGTGACATTGATGGCAGCGAGCAGGGTGGTGACCCAAGGAATGGGGGCAAACGCCTTGAGACGTTCCCGGAATTCCTGCTCTTCAGCCAATGGGTTTTCGATTTCGGTGTGCGACACCCCTCTTGCAGCACGAGCATGCTGCAAACATTGGTCAATTGCATCCACCATATTTTTCTGGTCCCCTGGCGCAAAGGAACCGAGC
>JAJZRT010000211.1 GCA_021802595.1 Pseudomonadota bacterium | reverse complement strand
GTTCGATGATCCGGGGGAAGGCCTTGGCGCTGGTCGGCTCGCCGTTGCCCGAGAGGGCGATGTCGTTCAGCCGCCGCGCGCCTTCGGGCACGCGCGTCTGCATGAAATTGCCGTGCAGGATGTCGGTGAGCAGGGCGCGCAGTTCGGTTTCCAGTTGCGCCAGATTGACGTCCGGCGCCGAGCCGCGCGTCAGCCCCGGCACCTGGCAATAGACGCACGCCCAGTTGCAGGCGTTGTTGGGATTGAGGTTCACGCCCACCGACACGCCGCCCGCGCGGCGCGAGACCACGGGATAGACATACGTCATTCCCGCGCTGTCGCGGTCATGGTTGGCGGGGGAGAGCGGGGCGGGCACGTTGCGGGGCGGAGCGGAGGGGATGCGATGCGAACGCCCAATTCTACTTGAGCAGGCGTCAAAACGTGTCCCGGGCCGGCCCGCTCAAGTTTCGTGGGTCAGGGCGAGCCGCGTGGTTTCCACATCAGCACTGTGTAGCGCTGCAGTCCCTGCTGCCGGGTCTTCGGGTCATACACCGGATAGGCCAGTTGCCGGAGCTGGTCCGGCGGGCCGAACAAGGCCTGGGCCGCGGGACAGGCGAGCGCGTCGGACTTGCCGAAACTCAGGGTGCCGCATACGGCCACCTTGTTGCCCGACTTCAGGGCGCGGGGATCGATCCAGGGGGATCCTGCCAGATCCGATCCGTACAGGCCGTGCGGATGGTCGGGCGAATAGAAGCTCAGGATGTAGGGCAGCGGAAATGTTCCGGCAGCGTATTCGACTGGCTGGCCGTAGGCGTCCCGATACAGGCGCGTCACGTCCTCGGCAATGCTTTGCGGAAGCGCCCAGGCAGGCCGCGCGGGATAGGCGCGATACTGCCTTTCCCAGACTGCGGCCCCTGCGACTGCGAGCAGAAGATAGGCCAGCCCGAATCCGGACACGCGTCGTGCGAGCGCAGCGCTGTCGAAACGGCTCGGGGTGAGATCGACCAGCGCCCAGCCCAGGAACAGCAGGGCCGGGATCATCCAGGACGAAACCGGACTGACCTGCTGCACCAGGGAGGCCAGGACGGTCAGTGCCACGCTCAGGACAAGGATGCCTAGGCCCAGTCGTGGCGGCCGGGTTGCCGCGACGGGCCGGCCGCGGGGAAGCCGGACGAGGCTTCCGCCCCAGGCCAGCAGGGGCAGGGCGCTGAACCCCACGACGCCCGTCAGGGCCACGACATAGGCCCTGAGCCCGCCCGTCTCGCCTGCGGTTTCGTGTGCGGCATGCATGTAGTGCAGGCTGGGCCAGCCATGCTGGATCGACCAGACGATATGCGGTGTGACCAGCAGCAGCGCAGTTGCGCCGGCGATGAGGGTGCCTCTGAGCAGGGAGATCAGCGGCGGGCGCAGGGTGACCAGCACGGCCAGTCCGATGGCGGCGAACAGCACCAGCGCATAGTACTTGGTGAGCAGGGCGGCGGCCGCGAACACCCCCGCGAGCAGGAACCACCGAATGCGTCCCCGCTCGAGCGCATGCAGCAGGCTCCAGACGAAGCCGGCGACAAAGGGCAGCAGGGCGGTGTTGGCGTTGTATTTGAACCCGCTGTCCGGGCCGAAATGGCTGGCCAGGGTGGTCAGCACGATGGCAGTCAGGACCTTGTCCCAGGTCAGAAAGCGCCTCATCGCCAGCGTCAGCAGCCCCAGCGCGATCGCCAGGTTGACCTGGTTGAGCAGGTAATAGGCGCCGTCGCTGACCGGGAAGAGCCTGAACCAGGCCGCGGTGATCCAGCCGAATAGCGGCGGGTGCTTGTTGGTGCCCCACTGCCATTCCATGCCCCAGGCGTAGTTTTCCACCATGTCGGCGCCGTCCAGATAATGCCGCGAGAAGGTGAAAATGCCCCACCAGACGAGGCAGTAAACCAGGATGTACAGCAGGGTGGCGTGCGGGAGAGGCGAAGCAGGACGGGATTTCACTGGCAGGGGCATGCGACGGTTGCGCGCTATCGGGAAGTCGGGGCGCAGTATCCGGACCCCGGATTACGATTGGCTTACAGCGGTGTGCTCAAACCTGAATTCGAATCGCGCGCCGCCCAGCTCGCTCTTGCCCGCGGTGACGACTGCGCCATGCTTGCGGGCCACTTCCTGGACGATGGCCAGCCCCAGGCCGCTGCCTTCGGTCGTGCTGCTGTCGGGCGCCCGGTGGAAGCGCCGGAAAATCAGCGGCAGCTCCGCTTCCGGAATGCCCGGGCCGCTGTCGGCCACGGCAAAGACCGGCGGGCACGCCCGGGCAGACGTGGTGACCGTGCCGCCTTCCGGGGTGAACTTGAGCGCATTGTCCACCAGGTTCTTCATGGCCTCCTTGACCAGGATGACGTTGCCGCGTACCGGGATCGCCTGCTCTATTCCCTCAAAGCCGAGATCGATCCGCCGGCTTGCCGCAGCCGCGACGAACTCGCCGCTCACCTCTCGCGCAAGTTCGGACAGATCGAACAGGACATGGGTCTTGCCTTCATTCGCTTCCGAATGCGCCAGGGCCAGCAGCTGACTTACCAGATGGGCGAGCCGGGAGGTGGCTTTCTCCAGGCGGCTCAGGGTGGGCCGGGCGCAGGGACAGGTCGTGTCCGAGAGCGCCAGATCGATCTCGGCCGTCAGCACGGCCAGCGGAGTCTTGATCTGATGCGCCGCATCGGCGGTGAAGCGGCGCTGCTCGGCCTGTCCCGCCCGCACCCTGGAGAGCAGGTCATTGAGCGCGCCGACGACGGGCTGCAACTCCCTTGGCGCATCGTCGATGGGAATGGCGTCCAGACCCTGGGCCGACCGGTGGGTGATGCGACGGCGCAGTTCTTCGAGCGGTCGCAGGCCCCGGCTGACGCCAAACCAGATGAGGGGAATGGAAAGGAGGAGAACGAACGCCTGCGGCACGAGGACGCCGCGGAGCAGGTGCAGGATCAGCCGGTCACGCCTGACCGTGGTTTCCGCCACCTGGATCTCGAACCCCGGGAGGTCCTCCTGACTGCCCTTGATGGCGGCCCGTCGCAAATTCCGGCCGTCCAGCGTGACGGTGCCGAACATCGCGTGCTTGTCGCCGCCAAAGCCGCCCCCCATGCGCGGCAACCGGGGGTCGCCGGCGAGCAGGGCACCGCTGGCGTCATAGATGGCGAAATAGCGCTGGTCCCGGGCGTCGCGGATGAGCAGGCTGAACGACCGGGAGTCCGAAGCATCGATCTTCCGGTTGTTCTCGAGCGCGACGGAAGCGAGTTCTTTCAGGTCGTCGGTGATTTCTTCCAGGACGAGATCGCGCTCCGTCTGCGCGAGGTGGGCGGCGTTGCGATAGGTGGTGTAGGCACTGACGCCCAGCAGGATGAAAAGCGGGATCAGCAGCCATCCCAGCAGCGCATGGGTCAGGGTGGGCGCTCCGCTGCGCGCTTCAGGCGGGACGGTCATCGGAGGGTTCGATCAGGTAGCCCAGGCCGCGTACGGTGCGGATGGCAACGCCTGCCGGTTCCAGCTTCTTGCGCAGACGGTGGATGTAGACCTCGACCGCATTCGATCCCACGGTCGCGTCCCAGCTGGAAATGGCAGAGGTCAGTGCCTGTTTGGAGATGACTTTGCCCGCCTTGTGCAGCAGGCTGGAGAGGACTTCCCGCTCGCGGCTGGACAGCTCGACTTCGTCACCGTCGAGAAAAACCTGTCGGCTCGCGGTGTCGTAGCGCAGCCTGCCCAGTTCCAGGCAGGCCGAGGACGCCCCGCCGTGGTGGCGCCGGACGAGCGCGCGCAGGCGGGCCTGCAATTCCGCGATGGCGAAAGGCTTGGGCATGTAGTCATCCGCGCCGCTGTCCAGCCCCGCGACCCGGTCCGCAATGGCCTCGCGCGCCGTCAGGATCATCACGGGCAGGTGGCTGCCACGCTTGCGCAGGCGCTTGAGCACGTCCAGTCCGTCCATGCGCGGCAGGCCGAGGTCGAGCACCAGGGCGTCATAGGTCTCGCTGGTGAGGGCGAGATCGGCCGCCACGCCATCGCTGACCCAGTCGACGCTGTAGCCTTCCTGCCTGCATGCGCGCAGGAGCAGATCTGCAAGCGCAGGATCATCTTCGGTCAGGAGGATGCGCATCGAAGCGTGGCGGGCGTTGTGTAAGGAGATTGAAAGGCAGTCAGGCGCATTCTGCATCAACCCAAACTGGAAATGAAACCGGAACCGGGTTCCGGACCCACCGATGCGCCAACACGAGCTTCATCCCCATCACCTGTCTGCCATGCCCGAGGTGGAAAGGATTGCACATTCCCCAGCGGGCAGGCGGGACTTCGCCATCAAGCCGCGTGACTGGCTACCCGGCTTGTCTGTCGTCATTCCGTGCTTCAACGAAGCGGAAAACCTGAACCGTCTGCTGCCCCGGCTGCAAAGCGTGCTGCAGGCGCTGGTGACGGACTGGGAAATCATTCTGGTGGACGACGGCAGCCGCGACAACACGCAGGAGGTATTCGCCTTCTGGTCGACGCAGCCGGGATTCCAGGCCATCCAGCTGTCGCGCAACTTCGGCAAGGAGGCTGCGCTCACGGCAGGACTGGAGGCTGCGCGCTGCGAGACCTGCCTGATGATGGACGCCGACATGCAGCACTCGCCGGACCTGATCCCTGCCATGCTGGCACAATGGCAGCAGGGCTACGACGTGGTCTATGCCGTGCGCGAGCACCGTCGTGACGAAAGCCTGTTCAAGCGCCAGGGGGCCGGGTGGTTTTACCGACTGGTGAATGCCGGTGCGCGCTTCAAGGTGCCGCCGGACGCCGGTGACTTCCGGCTCATGGACCGGGCGGTGGTCGAAGCCCTGCTCGATCTGCCGGAGCGCAACCGCTTCCTGAAGGGGCTGTATGCATGGGTGGGCTTCAATGCAACCGAAATTGCCTACGTGCCGGCCGCACGTGGCAGCGGCCGCAGCACATTCAGCCTCATCCATCTGCTGAGGCTGTCCCTGGACGGTCTGACGGCGTTCACCACCTGGCCGCTGCGCATTGCCAGCCTGGTGGGGTTCATCCTGGCGCTGCTGGCGTTCACCTATGGCGGCTACCTGATCGTCGACTACTTCCTGCGGGGCATCACCGTGCCTGGATGGACGACGATCGTGGTGGGCCTGATGTTCTTTTCCGGGATACAGCTCATCGGGCTGGGCGTGCTGGGCGAATATGTCAGCCGCATCTTCGAGGAGGTCAAGGGCCGTCCCTTGTATGTGGTCCGGCACCGTGCCGGGCGCGGCTTGCGGGAGGCACAGCGATGAGCGCGGGCTGGAACAGGAAGGACGCAGGATGGTTCCTGCTGGCGCTGGCCTGGCTGGCGCTGACGCTGGGCGTCAGGCCGCTGGCCTTGCCCGATGAGGGCCGCTACGTCAGCGTGGCCTGGGAAATGCTGACCTCGGGCAACTGGCTCTATCCCACGCTGAATGGCCTGCCCTTCTTCCACAAGCCACCACTGTTCTACTGGATCACCGCTGCCAGCCTCGACGTTTTTGGCACGCGCGAATGGGCTGCCCGGCTTGCCCCCTGGCTGGGCGCCGGCATTGCGGCATTCACCCTGTACGGGTTCGCGCTGCGGCAAAAGGGCAGAACGGTCGCCCGCTGGTCCTTGTTGATCCTGGTGACCCAGCCCTTTTTCTTCGGCGGCGCCCAGTTCGCCAATCTCGACATGCTGGTGGCGGGGCTGATCGCTGCCACCATCCTGCTGGCCGGTGAGGCAGGGCTGAATGCGGAGAGAGGCAGACCCTACAAGGGACTGCTGGCCGGCGCGTACCTGGGCGCGGCGCTGGGCGTTCTGGCAAAAGGCCTGATCGGCGCCGTGCTGCCGGGACTGGTGGTGATCGCCTGGCTTGCCTGGAATCGCCGGCTGGCCCTGGTGCGCAAGCTGATCTGGCTGCCCGGCCTGGTCGTTTTCCTGCTGGTTGCGGTTCCCTGGTTTGTCGCGATGCAACTGCGGTTTCCGGATTTCCTGAATTATTTCTTCGTCTACAACCATTTCCAGCGGTTTGCCGAGGGCGGCTTCAACAATCCCATGCCGTTCTGGTTTTATCCGCCCGTCATCCTGCTGCTCATCCTGCCCTGGTCCTGGTGGCTGCCGGCCGCCTGGAAGCGCGTCCGGCAGGAGGCCGGGGCAAAGCCGACGATCCATTCGCTGATGTGGATCTGGCCTGCAGTGATCGTGGGCTTCTTCTCCATCCCGTCTTCCAAGCTGGTGGGCTATGTGCTGCCCGTGCTGCCGGCCCTGGCCTACCTGATCGCCGATGGACTGGTGCGCAAGTGGGGCGATGTGCCCGCCCCCCGCTTCCTGAAGGGATTCGCTGTCGTGGCTGGCGTAGTGTGCCTGTCGGCGATCGCCGCCAACAATGTGTTCAACCACAAGACGAACCGGGGCGTGAGCAGCGTGATCGCCGGGCAACGCCAGGACGACGAGCCGGTCGTTTTCATGTGGGACCAGTTCTTCGATGTGCCGTTTTACCTGGGGCTGAAGGCGCCGGTCGAAATATTTGACAACTGGAGCCCGGCCAACACGTCCAGGAGCGACAACTGGCGCAAGGCGATGGCCGAAGCCGGAAAATTCGATCCGGACAGGGCCGGGCAGTTGCTGGTCGACCATGCCAGGCTTGAGCATTTCGTTTGCAGTCACCCGGTCTCATGGCTTGTCGCCCCGAAGGGGACGGAAGTCACCGAACCCTTCCTGAAAC
>JAJZRT010000210.1:6131-6690 GCA_021802595.1 Pseudomonadota bacterium | reverse complement strand
CAGGCTCAGCCCGAACGGTATTGGGTTACCGTCGCGCCCGAGTTCGACCACGCGCGCACTGTGCACCTGCCTGAGCCAGCCGGGCTCGGCGGGCAGGTATTCGCGCAGGCGCGCGCGGTTGGCCGCGACGTGGGCCGGATCGTCGCCGACATGGTCGCCCAGATTGAGGCTGCACCAGGGAGCCTGGCTCACGCCGCCCGCGCGGGTGGTCATCAGGCTCTTTACCCGTGCGGGCGCGGGCCAGTCGGGAACCAAAGGCTTCGACAGGCTCAGCCCGAACGGTGTTGATGGCTTCACTTGACCCAGTCGGTGTTGTCGCGCAGGGCCTGCAGCAGCGAGGCGAAATCGGGCGGCAGCGGGCATTCCCACTGCATGAATTCCTGCGTGACCGGATGGATCAGGCCCAGCCGTTCGGCATGCAGTGCCTGGCGGGGGAAGGGAATCTTGAGGTGGCTGCGGCGGCTGGCGCTGTAGACCGTATCGCCGACCAGCGGGTGGCCGATGTGCTGCATATGGACACGGATCTGGTGGGTGCGGCCGGTTTCCAGCTTGCAGCGCA
>JAJZRT010000210.1:5213-6121 GCA_021802595.1 Pseudomonadota bacterium | reverse complement strand
GTGCGGTTGTGCGGATCGCGCGCCAGCGGTGCATCGACCGTGCCGGCATGATCGACTTCACCATATACCAGGGCGAGGTATTCGCGCTTGACGGTGCGCGCCTGCAACTGACGCACCAGATCGGTGTGTGCACGCAACGTTTTGGCGACGACCAGCAGGCCCGACGTGTCCTTGTCGAGCCGGTGCACGATGCCGGCGCGCGGCAGTTCGGCCACCTGCGGAACCCAGTGCAGCAGCGCGTTCAGCAGCGTGCCCTGGCGGTTGCCACTGCCGGGATGAACCACCAGGCCAACCGGCTTGTTGATCACCATCAGCATGGGATCCTCGAACACCACATCGAGCGGAATGGCCTCGGGCGCATCGGGCGTGGCGTCGGGGTCGGGCTCGATCTCGACCCGCACCGACTCGCCGCCGCTGACCTTCATTTTGGTGGTGCCCCAGGCATCGTCCACCGCGATCTTGCGCGCACGGATCCAGTTCTGGATGCGGTTGCGCGAGAATTCGGGCAGCAGGGACGACAAGGCCTGATCAAGGCGCTGGCCACCCTGTGCATCGGGGATTACCAGCTGGCGGACGCCGCCTTCGGTATTTCCCTTATAATCGTCCGACAAATTTTCCGTGTCTTTTCCCATGCTCAAGCAATGTTCATCCGGTATTAACGCATTCAATCGGGTTCTGGGCGGCATGCTGCTGGCTGCGATGCTCACCCTGGGCGGCTGCGGCCTGTTGCCCGAGGTCAAGGACGAAACCGCGGGCTGGTCGGCGCAGAAACTCTATGCCGAAGCCAAGGATAATCTGAACAGCGGCAACTATGAACGTGCCGTGAAACTGT
The DNA here is from genome assembly GCA_021802595.1 of Pseudomonadota bacterium. The sequence continues at coordinate 5,289 of JAJZRT010000210.1, read as the reverse complement.
TCGAGACGCTCGAGTCGCGCTATCCCTTTGGCCGCTATGCGCAGCAGGCGCAACTGGAAGTGGGCTACGCCTATTA
>JAJZRT010000210.1:3578-5203 GCA_021802595.1 Pseudomonadota bacterium | reverse complement strand
GAGCCGATTTCGGCCATTGCCGCATGCGACCGCTTCATCAAGCTGCACCCCAATCACCCTAACGTCGATTACGCCTACTATCTGAAGGGCCTGGCGAATTTTAACGACGATCTCGGACTGCTGGGCGGCCTGGTCGACCAGGACATGAGCGAACGTGATCCGAAGGCCGCGCGCGATGCTTTCCTCGCGTTCAAGGAACTGGTGACCCGCTTCCCCGACAGCAAGTATGCCGAAGATGCGACCGCCCGCATGAAGTACCTGGTCAATGCGCTGGCCGGCAACGAAATCCATGTCGCCCGCTATTACCTGAAACGCAAGGCCTGGGTGGCCGCCGCCAACCGCGCCCAGGTGGTGCTGAAAGACTATCCCCAGGCGCCTGCCACGGAGGAGGCCCTGGGCATCATGGTGGTGGCCTACGACAACCTGCACCTTACTGGCCCCCGCGACGATGCGGAGCGGGTGCTGAAGCTCAACTTCCCCAACAGCAAGTACCTCAAGGGCGTGAGCGTCAAGGACAAGGCCTGGTACCGGTTTTGGTGAAGCGGAAGCCGGACTGAATCCGGCCGATGCCGCACCCGCCACGCCAACCGGTATCAGATCGCGGCTTCGCCCGACTCGCCGGTGCGGATCCGCACCACCTGCTCCACCGCCGTCACGAAAATCTTGCCGTCGCCGATCTTGCCGGTGCGCGCCGCCGTAATGATCGCCTCCATCGCACGTTCCAGCAGGCTGTCGGCGACGACGATCTCGACCTTCACCTTGGGCAGGAAATCCACCACATATTCGGCACCGCGATACAGCTCGGTATGGCCCTTCTGGCGGCCGAAGCCCTTGACTTCAGTGACGGTCAGGCCGCTCACGCCGATGTCGGACAGCGCTTCGCGCACTTCGTCCAGCTTGAACGGCTTGATGATGGCTTCGATTTTTTTCATGGCAGGTCTCCTTCGGGTCGGTATTTCGAGGTAATCGGGTAGCGCCGGTCCTTGCCGAAATTGCGCGGCGTGATGCGCGGGCCGGGTGGCGCCTGGCGGCGTTTGTATTCGGCGAGGTCGACCAGGCGGATGACTTTCTTCACTGTGGCGGCATCAAACCCCGATGCGACGATGTCGCGTGCCGACAGGTCGCGCTCGGCGTAGGCGGCCAGAATCGCGTCGAGCACGTCGTAGGGCGGCAGGCTGTCCTGGTCGGTCTGGTCGGGGCGCAGTTCGGCCGATGGCGGTCGGTCGATGATGCGCTGTGGAATCACCTGAGACAATCGGTTTCGGTAGTTTGCCAACCGGTACACGCGCGTTTTCGCCACGTCCTTCAGCACCGCAAAGCCGCCCGCCATGTCTCCGTAGAGAGTAGCGTAACCGACCGCCATTTCGCTCTTGTTGCCGGTGGTCAGCACCAGGGTGCCGAACTTGTTCGACAAGGCCATCAGGAGCGTGCCGCGTATGCGCGCCTGCAGGTTTTCCTCGGTCGTGTCGGCTGCCTGTCCGACGAACTCGCCTGCCAGTTGCCCCACAAAGGCATCGAATACCGGCTTGATGGCGATTTCCGAATAGCGCACGCCGAGCCGCTTCACCATGTCGCGCGAATCCTCGACGCTGATGCCCGCGGTGTAGTCCGACGGCATCATCACC
>JAJZRT010000210.1:0-3568 GCA_021802595.1 Pseudomonadota bacterium | reverse complement strand
TCACCGCATGCACCTTGTCCGCACCCAGTGCATCGACCGCGATCGCCAGCGTCAATGCCGAGTCGATGCCGCCCGACAGGCCGAGATGCGCGCCCTTGAAGCCGTTCTTGCGGAAGTAATCGCGCACCGCCAGCACCAGCGCATCGTAGACGGCGGCCTCCTCGTCCGGCAAGACCGCTTGCGGCCCGCTGCAGGTGCCGCCGGCAAGCCCGAAATAGAACAGGCCTTCCTGCCAGGCCGGGCATTGCGCCGCCACCTCACCGTTCGCATTCAGAGCAAACGATGCGCCGTCGAACACCAGTTCGTCCTGTCCGCCCACCATGTTGGCATACAGGATCGGCATGGGCAGGCCGGTCTCCAACTGGCGCGAGCGCGCTACGGCTACGCGCTCGCGCTCCTTGTTGAGATGGTAGGGCGAGGCATTGGGCACCAGCAGCCAGTCAGCGCCCGCTTCCATCGCACGCGTCGCCGGTCCCGGCTCCCAGATGTCGCCGCAGATGTTGATCGCGAATTTCACCCCGCCGCAAATGAAGACGCAGGGCGCGTCGCCGCTATCGAACACGCGCTGTTCGTCGAACACGGAATGGTTCGGCAGGTGGTGCTTGCGATAGACCGTCTCGACCTGGCCGCCGCGCAACAGGGCCGCGGCGTTGAACAGGCCGTCGTCGCTGCGTTGGGGATAGCCCACGATCAGCGCGAGTCCGGGCGGCGAGTCGGCGGCCAGTTGACGGACGGCCGCCTCGCACGCCGCCGTAAAATCGCGGCGCAACACCAGGTCTTCGGCCGGATAGCCGCAGATCGACATCTCCGGGGTAAGCAGGAGCGCCGCGCCACCGGCATGCGCTTCATGCGCCGCAGCGAGCAGCCGGGCCGTGTTGCCGGCGATGTCGCCGACGGTGAGATTGAGTTGGGCGATGGCGAGTTTCATAGGTCAAACCGTTTCAGCCGCGAAGCGGGAAACCCTGGGGAATTCCCATCCCTGGCGGAGGCGTTCGCGCGCGCTTCAAGACATGAGTTTCGCAACCGCAACCTCTGTTTGATGGCTTGAACCATTCAATTCCGCGATCACGCGCAATCGATCTTCCTCAGGACGATTCTGGCTCAGTTTGAATTTGGCCTGGATCTCAATGACCTCGATCTCGAAGCCGACAATCATGTCCAGCAGCCTGGTACGCCGCTCTCCCGCAAGCATGGGCTTCCATGGGCGCGGCATGTGCTGTTCGTAAACGTGCGTTAGCCGCGCCAGCAACGCCTCAAGTTCGGACCCTGCCTCGATGAGCCGCGGCCGGCCGCGCACATGCACCACAGCGTAGTTCCACGTCGGGACGCCGGGAGACGCGTACCACGAAGGAGAAACGTAGGCGTGCGGGCCTTGAAAAACCACCAGCACCTCTGCGTCCGGAATCAGATGTTGCCAGTGCGGGTTCGCACGCGCCATATGGCCGCATAGTGTGCCCTGTGTCCCCGCCCCCTGCTCGAACAGGAAAGGCAAATGGCTGACGAAGGGTTGGCCCTGAGGCGCAGTAACCAGCATCCCGAATGCGTTGTCCCGGATAAGCGCCGAAATACGCGCAGGATCGTCTTCCTTGAAGTGCGCGGGAACATACATGCTCGTCACCTCGCCAGCGCCTGCCGTACCGCCTCGCCCAGCCCCGCCGGGCTCGCCGCGACGACGGCGCCGGCCGCCTCCAGCGCGCGGATCTTGGCGTCGGCCGTGCCGCTGCCGCCGGCGATGATCGCGCCGGCATGCCCCATGCGCTTGCCCTTGGGCGCGGTGCGGCCGGCGATGTAGGCCGCGACCGGCTTCGTCATGTTCGAGCGGATGTACTCGGCCGCCTCTTCCTCGCGGCTGCCGCCGATCTCGCCGACCAGGATCACCGCCTCGGTCTGCGGGTCGGCCTCGAACAGCGCCAGGCAGTCGATGAAGTCCAGGCCCTTGATCGGGTCGCCGCCGATGCCGACGCAAGTCGACTGGCCCAGGCCGAGCTGCGTGGTCTGGTGCACCGCTTCGTAGGTGAGCGTGCCCGAACGCGAGACGATGCCGATCCTGCCCTTCTGGTGGATGACGCCGGGCATGATGCCGATCTTGCATTCGCCCGAGGTGATGATGCCGGGACAGTTGGGGCCGATCAATTTTGCGCCGTTGGCACGCAGCGCGGCCTTGACGTTGAGCGCTGTTTTGACCTGAAGCATATCCAGCACCGGAATGCCCTCGGTGATGCAGACGATGACCTCGATGCCGGCGTCGGCCGCTTCCAGGATCGAGTCGGCGGCGAACGCGGCCGGCACGTAGATCATCGTCGCCTGCGCGCCGGTTTGCCGTACCGCGTCGCGTACGGTGTTGAACACGGGCAGGCCGAGATGCGTCTGGCCGCCCTTGCCCGGGGTCACGCCGCCGACCATCTGCGTGCCGTAGGCGATCGCCTGCTCGGAATGGAAGCTGCCCTGCTTGCCGGTAAAGCCCTGACAGATGACCTTGGTGTCCTTGTTGACCAGAATACTCATGCTGCTTTCTCCACGGCAAGTCTGGCGGCGTGGGTAAGGCTTTCCGCGGCGAGGATCGCCAGCCCCGATTCGGCCAGCAGTTTGCGCCCAAGCTCGGCGTTGGTGCCTTCCAGCCGCACCACCACCGGCACCTTGACGCCGACTTCCTTCACCGCCTGGATGATGCCTTCGGCGATGACGTCGCAGCGCACGATACCGCCGAAGATGTTGATCAGCACCGCACGCACCTTGGGGTCGAGCAGGATGATCTTGAAGCCCTGCGCCACGGTCTCCGGGGTGGCGCCACCGCCGACGTCGAGGAAGTTGGCGGGCGCGCCGCCCTCCAGTTGGATCAGATCCATCGTCGCCATCGCCAGGCCGGCGCCGTTGACCATGCAGCCGATGTTGCCGGTGAGCGCGACGTAGTTGACGTTGGCCGCGTTGGCCGCCGCTTCCTTGGCGTCGATCTGGCTGTCGTCACGCAGTTCGGCGAGCGCCTTACGGCGATACAGCGCGTTGTCGTCCACGCTCATCTTGCAATCGAGCGGTAGAACGCGGTTGTCATGGGTGACGACCAGCGGGTTGATTTCGAGCAGGGAGAGATCGTTGGCGATGAACACGCGATACAACTGCGGCAGCAGGCGGCAGAAATCCTTGTAGGCCTCGCCCGTCAGCTCCAGCGCGAAGGCCAGCGCCCGGCACTGGAAATCCTGCACGCCCAGCAGCGGGTCGCAGGTTTCGGTCAGGACTTTTTCCGGCGTGGCGTGGGCGACCGCCTCGATGTCCATGCCGCCGGCGGCGGAGGCGACGAGGGCGACGCGCTCGGTTTCGCGATCGACCAGCAGCGAGAGATACAGCTCGCGCGCGATCGGCAGCGTTTCTTCCACCAGCACCTGGTTCACCGGTTGGCCGTCGGGGGCATTCTGGTTGGTCACCAGATGCGTGCCGAGCAGCGATGCGGCCAATGCGCGCACGTCGTCGAGCGATTTGACGACCTTCACCCCGCCCGCCTTGCCGCGGCCGCCGGCGTGGATCTGCGCCTTCACCACCCAGGCGTCGCCGCCCAGTTCGCGGGCGGCGTCTA
>JAJZRT010000209.1 GCA_021802595.1 Pseudomonadota bacterium | reverse complement strand
ATCTCGCCTATCACCGAAGCCGAAGCCGAGATCTATCTGGCGGGCGATCTACAGACGGCACTTGCCGCCACACTGCGCTACTGCCCGGTGCTGGCAACGGAGCCAGAAGATCGCCTCGCGGCCATTGTCGATTTCACGTTCAACCTCGGGGCCGGCCGACTACAGAGCTCGACCCTGCGTCGTCGGATCAACCAGAGGGACTGGCGGCAGGCCATCAGCGAATTGCGTCGATGGATATACGGCGGTGGTCGGCCACTGCCTGGCTTGATCACCCGACGAGACCACGAAGCGGCCCTGCTGTTGTCGTCCTGATGGCGATGTATCGGATGCATTGAATTTCATATAAAATGCGCATAGTGCATTTTCTGGAATTCTGCGTGTGGCAATTACCAGCATTTCGCAGCTCATCAAAACTGCCCGCGACGGGCGCAGCCAGGCTGATTTCGCCCAGGAACTGGGGGTTTCGCAGTCAATGCTTTGCCGGTACGAAAAAGGCGGCGCAAATCCCAAGGCGGAAGTCATCGAACGCTGTATGCGTCTCGTGCATTGGGGTGATCAGGAACGGGAACCATCGGTCGATGAGCTGGCAAACAAGGTGCGCACCCAACTTGGGCGTGCCGATCAGGCACCTTTGCGGGTGGCATTGTCCAAGCTGATAGATGGGTTGGCTGCCGGATAGACATGGCTCGCGATATGAGCCACAACATCAACTAGGATGGAGGGTGAAATGACGACCCAATCACGCATCGAATGGACGGAGCAGACGTGGAACCCGACGACGGGTTGCACCAAGATTTCCCCTGGTTGCAAGCATTGCTATGCCGAAGTGATGGCCGGGCGGCTTCATGCCATGGGCGCTCCGGGTTATGAGAACGGCTTCAAGCTGGCGATATTGCCAGAACGGCTTGCGCAGCCATTGCAGCGCAAAAAGCCGACGGTCTACTTCGTCAATTCGATGAGCGATCTCTTTCACGAGGGCATCCCGGACCGGTTTCTCGACCAGGTGTTCTCGGTGATCCGGAAGACGCCGCAGCACACCTATCAAATCCTGACCAAGCGTGCCGAGCGCTTGCCGGAGTATTTCAAGAATCGCGGTTGCCCGAAGAATGTTTGGCTCGGCGTATCAGTTGAGGATCGCCAATACGGTGTGCCGCGCATCGATTACCTGCGCCAGGTGGATGCCCATATCCGCTTCCTGTCAGTCGAACCGTTGTTGGAGGACGTTGGCGAGATGGATCTCACCGGCATTCACTGGGTGATCGTGGGCGGCGAGTCTGGGCCGAAAGCACGGCCAATGAAGCCGGAGTGGGTAGAAAACGTAAAGCATCAGGCTGACGAGGCGGGTGCCGCGTTCTTCTTCAAGCAGTGGGGCGGCTGGGGTGCCGACGGCGTCAAGCGGCACAAAAAGGCCAACGGTCGTATCTTCCGTGGGCGGACTTGGGACGGCTACCCTCAGGCAGCACAGATGGCGCTATAGTGCGTCGAGCACGTCCTTGGCGATCTTCGTCGCCAGACCATGAGCCTTGGGGCTAGGATTGGACGCTGCGAAATAAAGTGCGAATAGCGGTGCCCCACTCGGATTTTTCGAGTCCCCCGCCTGATACAGAATTTTCGGATCGGTGACCGCCGGGAAGAGTCCCTTCAGGCGTTTGGACACAAAGTCCAACATCTGGCGGTGATCCGCCTCCCGCTCGTCTCCATCATCGCCGCCGAACAAGCTGGCTTGCCGTTTTGGCGCGTAAAATACCTGTCGCCATTCGTCGGTACCCAACAGGCGCGTGATGGATTCTTCCTTATCTGAATCGATTGCATCGGCATTCTTCGCAGCCTGACGATACAACCCTGAATACGGGAACAAATACCAGACATCGATAGCTTCGGTCTGGGCAATGGCCTCCAGCGTCGACCATTCGACGTGCATTCCAAACGGGTCAAGAAACAGCACGGCACGCGTGTTTCGCCAGTCGTACTTGCCGCAAAGCATCTTCAGCGCGGCATTGGCATCGTCGTGAATGATTTCGATGGACTTCCCCGGATATTCTGCCTGCAGCGCTTTGAGGGCGGCCAACTTCTTCGCCTTCAGCTCGATGAGGCAAAACTTGTGGAATGGCGGATTGGCTTTCAGGGCTCGTCTCGCCGATCCGTCCACACTCGTCTTTTCCCCATCCACCGTGATGTCACAACGGCCAGTTCCCGCGAACGCATCGATGTAAATCCGCGTGAAGTTCTGCCGGCTCAGAGCATTGTTGAAAGCCACCAGATATTTTTCCAGCGCTTCCAGTTTGTTGAGCGTCCACATGCCCCCGAACGAGTGCTGATCATCGGGGCAATTCTCGTCTTCGAACATCCGTCAGCCCCTCTCAATCATTAGCAGATTTCCACGTATCCAATCAGCTCCGCCGAATAGCTGCCATCCCCATTCGCTGCGCCCTTGTGCTTCAGCTCCCGCTGCAGTGTCGGCTCAACCACCTGCGCGAATAGTTCCTGCCGTTGCTCCGGCGCAAACCTTGGTGACGTTGCTGGTGCCTGCAAGAATTGCTCAGCCTGCCGCTCGACCGCCGGAACCCGTGTGCCATCCTGCTTGACGGCAATGGGTTGAACGACGACACGGCGTTCGCCGTTGCCAGCGGACGCCTCGACAATCCAGAGAGAAAGCAGAACTGGCGCGTCTACGTCCCCTGAAACCGCAATGCCAATATCCTCGGGCGGAACGCTGCGCCAGCGTCCAAGCTCTTCCTGTATCAGCGGATGATCCAGGCCCATCAGTTCCACGTTATCGCTGCTCGTAGCCGTATCGCGGCTCAAGGTAAATCGTGCCCGACGTGCGCCATCAACGGTCACAAGGTCGTAGGTCTCGTCGTCGATCTTGACCAAGCGCTGCTGACGATCCGCCACCGCTGCCGACAGGAAACGCACCAGCCGATCCAGACTGGACGACACGTCGGAGAACGGCTTGTAGTCATCGAGACTGAAGCCTTCGAGGTCTTGGAACAGATCGAACACCACCTGCCGCGCTTCGCGTGAATTCGAGAGCGCCACCTCCAACTCCACCTGTGTGCGTTTCAATTCAGGGTCGGACAACGCATCCTGGTACAGGCGGTCGTAATTGAGACGCTCGGATAACTGGCCAAGAATCTGCGCGCGCAGGTCTTCGGCCACGTTGCCTTGGTCGTCAACCTTGCCGACCCTCTTGGCAATTTCCGTCAGCTTCTCGTCGAGCATCAGGAAAATTCGCCCTTCGATGGTGTCGGACAGTACGAGGTTGTAGACCTGCGCTGTGTGGTTCTGTCCATAGCGGTGGATGCGCCCGATACGCTGTTCGACATCCATCGGATTCCACGGCAAATCGAAATTGAACAGGATGCGCGCGAACTGGAGGTTCAAGCCTTCGCGGCCAGCCGCTGTACACACCAGAACACGCGGCCCGTCTTTCAGGCGGAATTTCCGCTCTGCCGCCAACTTGGCACCGTGGTCGCCGCCGCGCAGCACCACCACACCCTGGCCGGGATAGGCTTGTTCAATCTCGCGGGCAATCAGATCGACCGTGCCGAGGTAGGTGGCGAAGATGACGATCTTCTCGCTTGCATTCTGCCGCCACAAATAGCCCAGGCCATCGAGCAGCTTCTGCGCCTTTGTTTCACGCTGCTGCGGGAAGACCTTGAGCAGATCGCCAATGCGCAGGCGCTCCTCGGGCAAGTGGAGTTCCACGACGGCCGACGCAGCTTCCTCGGCGTGCGTTGCGGAATATTCGCTGCCGTAAGGATCGGAGGCCATTTCCAACGCCTCCTCATCCAGTTTTTTGACCAAGCGGTACTTGAGGTCAGCCAGCACACGATCTACTTCGCTGCGCCCGATGCTGTCGTGCGGCAGGCCGAATTCCTCGTGAATCAGTGCCCGCGCTTCTTCAGTCAGGCGCTCACGGCCTTCGATATCAAGCTCCTTGTCGCGCAGCAGCGCCTCGTGCAGGGTCAGCATCAGCAGGCGGCGCTTCAGGACTTCGCTCATCGCCGACCTCCCTGCTTCTTCCGACGCGTCGCGTCCGGTTTGGCCCGCGCTTTCACGCCGAAGAAGAGCGGCCCGGACCAGCGTGTGCCGGTGATCTCGCGGGCGATCATGGACAGGCTCGGGTAGCGCCTGCCCTCGAACTCGTACTGCCCGTCCTGGGCGACCGTCACCCGATGCTCGATCCCCTGGTACTCGCGGGTGAGCACGGTGCCCGGCATCAGATGGATGTCGCGGTCAAGCTTGCGCGCCTTGCCGGTTTCCAAGAGCGCCTTGATGCGCCGCTTGTTCCGATCGATCAGATTGGAATCGACCTTGCGAAACTCGATCTCCTGCAGCCTGTAGGCGATGCGCCGCTCCAGGAACTGGCGATTGGGCGTGGGGTTATCGTTTCCGAACAGCCGGCGCCACAGCGCCTTGATCTCATCCATCGAGAGATCCGGGAGCCCGGCGATCTGGGCGACGACGCTCGGCGGGGTGGGTGGGGCGGTGTATGCCTTCATAGGGCCTCCTCGTGGGTGTTGTTGACGGGGTGGCTATGAGGCTGCTTCCGGCCGGAGAAGCCAAGCTCAAACTCACTCTCCGCGAGGCTAGCTGCGGACCGTTCGAACGCGGCATCGCGCAGGCGGACCAGTCCGTGCGCCAGCAACGACGCGACCTCGCGCCGACGCTGCTCGGGAGTCATCCGCTCGGGGGGAAGGTGGTTGATTGTACGCATCGGTATCGGTCCTGAACGTCCAACTCGCTTGATGACGAGATTGTCCGGTCAGGACCTCTACCTGCGCCATGAGGGAGTTTCGGAGCAGTTCGTATCCCTGCGTAGATATGCGTGAATCCGGCGCAATCCTTTAGCTAAGGACACTTTTTTCAGATAACTTGCAAACGGGAATGATTCGCGTTAAGATTTGTCCATGCAGAATAGCCGTCCTGACCACACAGCATCGCCCGGGCCCAAGCCCAAGCGGACGAGGCGCTCAACGTACTCCCTTCGGAGACGCTGCTCCGAGGAGCACGCGCGCTGGTGATTGAGCACGATGGCGACCGCTACGTGCTGCGAATCACGCGTAATGGCAAGTTGATTCTGACGAAATAACCCGATTTTCAGCCAGCCAACGGGCTTTTCCGCCCCACTAGCCAGCCAATGGTCACTAAGCCCAGAAAAGGAGAAGCCCATGTATTTCCGCAATCTCATCGCCCCTGCCTTAGTAACGGCGTTGGCGGCAAGCGTCGCCACGACCGCCCTGGCCGTGGAGTATCCGATCGGCACCCCCCAACAACGCAATGGGATGGAAATCGCCGCCGTCTATCTTCAACCGATAGAAATGGAGCCGGAGGGGATGATGCGCCCGGCCAAGGACTCCGATGTCCACATGGAAGCCGATATCCGCGGCCTGGCCAGCAATCCGAATGGATTCGCCGAAGGTGAGTGGATACCGTATTTGGGCGTCAAGTACGAGGTCACCAAGATCGGCAGCAACGAAAAGATCAGCGGCGATTTCATGCCCATGGTCGCAAACGACGGCCCCCACTACGGGGACAACGTCAAGCTCAAGGGGCCGGGGAAATATCGCGTCAAATACACCATTTCTCCTCCCTCCGCCGATCCCCACACCCACTTCGGGCGTCACACCGACCGCCTGACGGGCGTGCGTCCCTGGTTCAAACCCTTCGAGGTGGAATACGAATTCACCTACGTCGGCATCGGGAAGAAGGGGGGTTACTAGGATGTGGAAATCCAACGCGGCGCGCATCGGCGTGCTGACGGTGGCTATTGCCACTGCCTTTCCTGCCCTAGCGGCGGAGGATGCCGAAACCAGCCGCCTGATCCAGCGCCTGATGGAGCGGGTGGAAAAACTCGAGAAGCGCAATGCTGAACTCGAAAGGGGATTGCAGTCCCTGGAAGATCGCAATACCCGTCTCGATACTGCGCTTACCAGCGAGGAAGTCAGCGAGAAGGAACCGGAATTGGCGTCACGTCTGAAGGCGGTGGAATACCAAGCGCTGAATATCCAGAAGCAAGCCAAGGTCATCGACTCGATCGAGGGGTTTTCCGCCGGTGCAAACTTCGCTACGGTCGGCCAGCGCGCAAGCGGCATCGACAGCGCCGGTACCCAGCTCAACTATCGTGCGGACATCACGGTCACCACGCCGACCATCAAGACCGGCGACATCGAAAGCAAGGTGTTCGGCCATTTTCGCGTCGGCCAAGGCAGGGGCCTGAGCGAAAAGTTCACCTCCTTCGTCGGGCCCAATGCCACCGCGTTCCAGCTCGGTTCGGTAGTGCCGCCGGAAACCAGCGCCATGATGCTGGCGCAGGCGTGGTACCAGGCGGACATCCCGTTGCCCTTCGGCGGCTTCAAACCCCGTTCACGGGAAACCCTCACCGTCAATTTCGGCAAGATGGACCCCTTCGCCTTCTTCGACCAGAACGCGGCCGCCAACGACGAAACCCGCCAGTTCCTGGCGAGCCCGTTCGTCCATAACGCGCTGCTGGACAACCCGCTGGCGGCCAACATCGGCGCCGACGGCTTCGGTTTCTCGCCCGGCGTGCGCGTGTCCTATTTCAACTGGCGCGCAAAACCCGAGACCTATCGCCTTTCCCTCGGTGTATTCGGGGCGGGACGCAGCGCCAACTTCAGCGACTCCTTCAAGTCGCCCTTCGTCATCCTGCAGGCGGAAACCAGCCAGCGC
>JAJZRT010000208.1:5558-6712 GCA_021802595.1 Pseudomonadota bacterium | reverse complement strand
GGCAATCCGATCGCGGTCGCCGACCATTGCTACGGATGCACGGCAGGCCAGGGCTCCGGCTGTGGCGGAGCCCTGGGCGGCTGACTGGTTTCTCCCCAGAAGACCTGGGCACCGCCAGCGCTGGGGGCCGGCCGGGCGTGGATACCGGATTGCTGAAGTCTCGCGGGTTAGGCACGGCTGCCGGCCTGACCTATAATCATATCAGAGATTTCTAATATACGCGGAGGGCAGCATGACGGGTACAGACAGAAAGGCTCTGGCGGAACAGGCCTATTACAAGGCTTTACGCTATGAAATCGATTACGGCTGTTGCCCGCAGTGCGTGCTGGCAACTGTCCAGGAGACCGTAGGCATCGTCGACGATGCCACCATCAAGGCAAGCCATGGCCTGTCCGGTGGTGGCGGCCTGACGGGCAAAGGCGCCTGCGGTGCCTTGACCGGCGGACTCATGGCCTTAAGCGCCAAGCGCGGCCGCGACCGTGACAAGCTTCATCAGGGCCGCGGCATGAACAATTTCCAGAAAGGCCGCGAGCTGGTCGACCGGTTCCGCACGGAATTCGGCGGAATCACCTGCGAAGAACTGCAGTTGCGTTTCGCGGGACGCACCTTTGACATGTGGAACCCGGCCGAGTATTCGGCTTTCAGCGAGGCACGCGGCGATCAGTGCGCCCGTGCCACAGCAACTGTTACTCGCTGGGTCATCGAAATGCTCTGAGTCCGGCTCCGACGCGGGCGCGCCGGGCGCTCAAGGCGCGGCGTCGTCTTCCCATGGGCCCGGCATCCCCGCACACCGTGGCTAAACCTGTCGGAGCCTTCGCTGCCTTCGGCACCCAGCCCATATGCCCCGGAATCCGGCGGTTGCCGCAATTCCGCGCGTTGCGTGCATCGAAAGTGCATCGTGGGACGCGTCGATTCGATTTCCGCCCGCAATGCGCAAAGTGGCGACGGATGAATCGTCCCTCACCGGCTGCTGGGTCAACGGACCCGCGGTGTTCCTCGCCTGAGCCGCTTTGCTCACCACAGAGACGTTTAAGTGCGCGCGGCGGCTTGCACACGCAATGTGTGCAGACGATAACTGCTATCCTCCCATGGGCAATCACAAGGTCGACAGGTTGTGCCTTCTATCTTGCTTGCGGAGCTTCGGACATGTTTTT
>JAJZRT010000208.1:0-5548 GCA_021802595.1 Pseudomonadota bacterium | reverse complement strand
GTTTTTGCGCGTCGGCCTTCAGGCGGAAACCCGCAGCCTGGTCCGCGGGACATCGTCACATCAGCTGATTCCGTGAAGAAAGCGGCGGCGATTGGGTGCGGCAGGCGCGAGCGCATGTGGCGCGCGGCCTTGCGTTTGGATTAAATTACCGGCTTTCCCTTCCACCGGCATCGAAGACCCGACACTCATGAGCGTACGCGCATCGCTAATACCCATCTTCGCACTCGCCCTTGGGTTGCTGGCTGCAATCCAGCTGCCGGCACGCGCTGTATCGCCTGACGGACATGGTGCCGCTACCGACGCTGGCGTGGTCAGTGTCGCGGTCGCGGCTGATTTCATTCATACACTGCAGGAACTGGACACAGCCTTTGTCCGCACCGGCGGCGGGCGCCTGCTGATCAGTGCCGGATCAACCGGCAAGCTGTACGCACAGATCCGCGCCGGGGCCCCTTACGACGTGCTGCTGGCAGCCGATACCGCCACTCCGCACCTGCTGGTCCGACAAGGCCTGGGCGTGGCCGCCAGCCGGTTCACCTACGCCCGCGGACGGCTTGCCCTTTGGAGCCGCACTGCGCAGCGCGTGGACAACAAGGGGCTGGTGCTGAAATACGGGAAATTCCGCCACCTTGCGATCGCCGACCCCAAGGTCGCGCCATACGGGGCGGCGGCACGTGCAGTGCTGCGGCATCTGGGGCTTTGGCGGACCTTGCAGCCCCGCATCGTCCGCGGAGAGGACATCGGGCAAACCTTCCAGTTCGCCGTCAGCGGCAACGCCGGACTCGCATTCGTGGCGCTGGCGCAACTCAAAGATCCGGCGTTCACGTCCGGCGGGTCCTACTGGATCGTGCCACAGAGACTATATGCACCCATCGATCAGCAGGCGGTCCTTCTCGAGCGCGCCAGACACGACGCGGCAGCAGTTGCATTCATGAAGTTTCTGCGCAGTCCGGCGGCGCGAGTGATCATCCGCCGCTATGGCTACGACGTCGACTGAACGCGCAGCAAGCCATCCGGGGTGCCAGCCCCGTTCGGGGTACAGGATGAGGGCATGAATGCATTGGCGATCGATCTTATACCCGTCTGGCTCACATTGCGGCTTGCTGTGATCTCGACCTCATTTCTGTTCGTCATCGCGACACCGGTCGCATGGTGGCTTGCGCGCACACGCTCCTTCCTCAAGCTGCCGGTCGAATCCGTTGTCGCCCTGCCGCTGGTGCTTCCACCGACCGTGCTCGGCTTCTACCTGCTGCTCTGGCTGGCCCCGACCGGACCACTGGGCAAAGCCTGGCATGCTGTCAGTGGCGGCTCGCTGGCATTCAGTTTCTCCGGCCTGGTCATCGGGTCGGTGCTGTATTCACTGCCGTTCGTGGTGCAGCCGCTGCAGAACGCCTTCGAGGCGATCGGCGAACGTCCGCTCAGGGTTGCGGCAATGCTGGGCGCCGGACCCTTGGATCGGTTTTTTACCGTCGCCCTGCCGCTCGCGCGGCGTGGGCTGGTCACGGCACTCACCCTCGGCTTTGCCCATACCGTGGGCGAGTTCGGGGTTGTGCTCATGATCGGCGGCAATATTCCCGGAAAAACCCAGGTGCTGTCGATCGCCATCTATGACCATGTCGAAGCGCTCGAGTACGCGCGCGCCCACGTGCTTTCGGCAGGGTTACTGATATTTTCCTTCCTCGTCATGTTTATCGTCCACCTAACCAACCGGCGCCTGCAGGCGCGCGGCCTATGAGCGGCATCGACGCGCACCTCATGCTGCGTCGCGGCGATTTCATGCTCGAGGCAACGTTCCACACGCCGGCGCGCGGTGTTACCGCAGTGTTTGGTCCGTCGGGATGCGGGAAGTCCACATTACTGAATTGCATAGCCGGCCTGGAGCCGGCCGCGCGCGGCACGCTGCGGGTCAATGAGGAACTCTGGCAGGACAGCGAGTCGCGCGTCTTTGTGCCTGCGCACCGCCGCCGGGTGGGATACGTATTCCAAGACGCAGGGCTCCTGGCCCACCTCAGCGTGCGCGGCAATCTTGAGTACGGTATGAGGCGTGCGCTGCGCGCGGGCTCCGCATCCGCCTTTTCCCGGACGGTGGAGTGGGCCGGCATCGGCCCGCTGCTCGGACGCCGGGTCCAGGGACTGTCCGGCGGAGAACGCAGCCGCGTGGCAATGGCCTGCGCATTGCTGAGGGATCCGGTCATGCTGCTGATGGATGAACCGCTTGCCGCACTCGATGCCCGTTCACGGATCGAATTACTGCCGTTTCTCGAGCGCCTGCGTGATGAACTGTTGATCCCCGTGCTCTATGTAAGCCACGCCATCGACGAAGTGGCCCGACTCGCTGACCACCTGGTAAATCTTGAACCGGGGCGCGTCGTGGCCCACGGCAACCTGCGTGAGATGCTTACGCGCCTGGATCTGCCACTTGCCCGCAGCGACGAGGCCGCGGCCATCCTCGATGCGACGGTGGCCGGATACGACGAGCAATTCCAGTTGGCGCTGCTCGCATTCCCGGGCGGGCGCCTGTCCATACCGCAGCAGCGGCTACCGGAAGGAACCGCGGTGCGGGTGCGCATTCTGGCACGCGACGTAAGCCTGAGCCTCGAACACCATCGCAATACCAGCATTCTCAACATCTTCCCGGTGCGCGTGCTGGAAGTAACGGAGGACCGTCCGGCACAGGCCATCGTCAAACTGGATGCCTCGGGTGCCTTGCTTCTTGCCCGCGTCACCCGCCGGTCAGTACACTCGCTCGGTCTTGGGCCGGGCGCCGAAATTTACGCGCAGGTCAAGAGCGTGGCGCTGCTGCGCTAGTCCCGCCGCAATCCTCGAAGTAGTCCTGCAGCGCGCGGGTACGCAGCGCCAGACTCAGCGCCACGAACAGGCAGGCAGCCATGAGCCCCATGACAACGTCCGTCGAATGCAGTACCTGTATCGCGTTCGCGCGTTCGAGCCGCGCCGACCAAAATGCGATCAGCGCCGGGAGCACGCCGATGATCGCCGCCAGTGCCAGGTTCCACCAAAAAGCCATGCTGCGGCTCCACCAGCGGTGGCGCAGCAACCCAAGCACGCAAACCACCGTGTACAGCGCTGCAAAGCCGAGCAGTCCGGCATACATCATCCGCGATCCCGGCAGCGCCAGGTTCCAGTTGCGCGCGGAATAGACTTCCAGCGCCCCATGCACCAGGGCGATGCCCGTCCAGAGATACAGCAGGACATTGACCCAGACGACCAGTCTTTTCATGCGACTCTCCCGGGCAGAACGAAGGACCGGCGCTGCCGTTGCGGCGCACGCCGGGATTTTCCCCTTCCCGGAACCCCGTGGTTCGCGCAAGATGCGTGCGACGTGCAAACCGGGTGCGATTGCCGCCAAGCGAGACGCCGGACACGGGCAGGCGCAAGGCCGCGGACCGGACCGGGGGTGTCGACACCGCCCCGGTCAGCACTGCGAATGTCAGAGCAGTTCGGGCAAACTGGCCTTCGCGAAGACCAGTTTGATCAACGGAACATAACCTTCGGTCTGGGTATGGTCGAACAACAGCCCGAAACCGTCGGCACCTGCGTGCACGATCTGGGCATGAAAACGCCTCATCGGCCGAGTCCGGGATGATGGCATCTTCACCATCAACTCAACCGGACCGGTCGGATATGGCCTCGTTCCCCGGATCAGCACGAATACGCCGTTGAGGCTGATGTCGCGGGTCTTGCACGGCCGCATGTCACCACCTCCGCTCTTGATCACGGCTTCCAGCGAATATGGTATGCGCGGCGTGTCACGACGTTCACTCGGCACGGATCCCCTTCCCCCGCTTCTGCTATGGCATGCCTGATCTTACTCCTGCGACAGCCCCTGTGAAACCGAACATGCTCCGCCAGCAAGGCGGAGGACGCACAGCGGTTTCAGACCGACGTGCCTGCCCCGGTCTGCACTGGTCCCGCGGCAGCGACAAGAACATGCGGCGGGGGCACCGATCGGGCTTCTTCTACGGCGTTCGCGACACGCATCATGAGGGACGCGGCGTCTTCACCAGCCGCAAGCAGCCCCACGGCGCTGAAGAACGCGGGAAGCGGCAGGCTTTCGCCGCCCACTTTCAGGTGGGTTTCGGCAGCGCGCTTCTGCGCTTTTGCCAGGGCGCGTACCGCGCCGTCACGCTCGGTACCTGGAAACAGCACCGCGAACCGATGGCGGTCGTAGGCGGCAACGAAGTCGTAGGTACGAAAACCGGACAGAATCTCTTCGGCATAACAGCGCAAAACCGTATGCCCGCCATTTTCGCCGTAGCTGGCGGGCAAAGCATCCAGACCGTCGAGGCCGATCACTGCCACGGCCAATGAGCCGCTGTGACGGCGCACACGCTCGATCTCGGACGCGAGCCTCTGCAGAAACGTTTCGCGTCTGGGTAGCACCATCGCACGTCTCGCTCGCCTGGTCCCGGGGCGGACGGCGCCAGGACGCCGCGGTGCCGTCGCACCGCGCCGGCGCGTCTGGCCGAGCTCCGCGCGCAGGCGTTCACAATCGGACTCGACGGACTTGATGCGGTCGGTAGCGCCGGTCAGTTGCTGTTCGAGGTCAGCGCGCTCGCGCCGCAGTTCGTCAAGACTGCTGACCCAGAGCTGCTTGAGGCTCTTGAAGTCCTTCATCACTCCGTAAATTGCGCGCCAGGCATTGAGCTCGGATCGGCGCAACGCCTCGTAGCGCCGCCCGCCAGCCGTTTCAGACCCTGGATTGTCCAGCGCCTTCCCTGCCAACTCGTACAGGCCCGTCGCGCCGGCATCGGATGTCGGCGCGCTTGCAGCCTCCCCAGGCCGGCGCATCGGCAATTCCCTGGCCCCCGCAGCCGGGCCGATCGATATCCGTGGCGGCGTGCAGATGTTGGTGGCTGGCGATTCGGCCGGTGCGGGCGGTGGTGCGGTTCCGATCCCGTTGATCACGTCTATGTACGGTTGAAACGGGTTGTGCAGCACTGGGGCAGGGGGGCTCGCCTCGAGATAGGGGACGAGATGCTGCTGGATCACACGCGCCTTGATGCGCAATGCCGGCGGATTGTCGCCATCGGATGCAAATGCGCCCAGCTGGGCATGCAGGCGGCTTACCGCAGCACAGTTGCCATGCAGGCCGGTCAGCGCCCCACCCTGGTCGAGGCCGCGCTCCAGGAGCCGTGCGAGTGCGGCCCCCGTACCACTGCGCCGCAAGCTCTCGAGATGACGCCGGATGGTCTGTGCCAGAGTCGGATCCGCGGAAACGAATTCGCTCACAGACACAAAGATTTCTCCTCAGGGCCCTAGAGGTGGTGGGGTAGCCTTCAACAGAATGTACCTCTGGAATCCAGAAATAACAATACGTTGGGTACAGACTTCCTCAGGCGGTGATGCTCGCTTCGGGTGCGTGTCACACCAGCGGAGAATCCTCCCCGACACATGGCCACATCGTCCGTCGTCGCGCCGCGGCATGGTGCTTGTTATTATGCCGAAATGGACGTATCTCATCTTCTTGACAACCTGAACGACGCACAGCGTCGCGCAGTTGCCGCTCCGCCGGGCCCGCTGCTTGTCCTGG
>JAJZRT010000207.1 GCA_021802595.1 Pseudomonadota bacterium | reverse complement strand
GATATAAATGCCAATGCTGGCGAGGTTCTAATAACGGAGCGCTTGCGCGACGGAATGCGCCGTGTGCAGAAAGAAGCTCCAAAGGACTCGCCATATAAGCAGATTTGGGTACTGCCGGGTACTGAGTCACGATCCAAGAGCAGCGTGGTGCTGCCGGACGGGCGTACCGACATCCCGCTGGCGTTTGTCGAAATCTTTTTGCGCTTCGGCGAGCATGACCCGCATGCGATCATCGAATGCAAACGAATCGCCGGGTTGGATACCCACTTATGCCGCGAATATGTAGTCGAGGGCATGGATCGATTCATCCAGGAGAAGTACGGGGAGAACCATGCAGTTGGCTTCATGGTGGGTTACGTGCTCTCCGGTTCGCCGCCAGAATGTGCCGATGGCGTAAATGCTCACTTGAAACGGGTTTCGCGTCCAGCAGATCGCCTCGACCCAAGCGGCGTTAGTGACGGACCGTTTTGGCAGAGCTTGCACGCACGTCCTGAGCAGTCAATGCCAATACGTTTGCATCATGCGTTCCTTGAGTTTTCGGCTTCAGCTGCGTAGCCAATGTTGTGCTCTTCGCCAGAAATCTGTGGTTTTGAGGGGTATAAGGGACCTTTCGTACGGCCTTAATGGACGACTGGGGCGCTTGCACGGTGACTGGGGGCAATATGCCTGAAGTGCTGCGGTCCAGCCATGCAAAACCCTGGGCCGACTGCGACGCAGATGCGGAACGGCTCGACGTGTTCAATGGCTTTCTGCTGATCGCCAATTTCGACGCGCTCTTCGACCGGGGCCTCATCAGCTTCGATGATTCGGGGGTACCGCTGATCTCGCCACGACTGGCCCCGGAAGCCCCCGCGAAACTTGGCCTCACGGCGGATATCCGGCTGCGCTGGCAGGCGCCGGAGCACGCGATCCACCTTGCCTGGTACCATGAGAAGGTATTACAGGCGGGGTAAGCAGGCCGCTGCAATGGGAAAACGCATGTCCAATACCGCCGGTCTTCTCTCCGATTTGTATCAGCTCGTTCATGACGAGCAGCAGACCGCCAATCATCAGCTCTTTACCACCTGGGAGCGTCCCTTGTCGGACAAGCTCCAGAAGGGCATTACACAGGGCTTCGTCCGCATTGAACGCGGTCCTGAGCCGACGACGCTGTGGGCCTATCCCGACGATACCGAATCGCGCTTTCGGGAAGGCGATCTGCTCTGCCTGCATCAGGGCAATCCACTGGAACCGCTTTGCCGGGGACTCTCGTTCGAGCTGGAGGAAGACAATCGCTGGCTGCTGCGAGGAATACGCGCCGTTGCGGCCTTTAACGACTACATGGGCGGGACCTGCTACGTCGACCCCGACGCGATGGACCTCACCGGCTACTACAGGCAGACCCTGGAAGAGATCGCTACTTCCGCCGCCGGCAGGGAAACCCTGATGCCGCTGCTGTCCGGCCAGTTGGACATCGGGTTCGACGAGGGTGCGATGGCGGAAGCGATTCGCATCGCTCAGGCCGAAGGCTGCAACGACAAGCAGGCGGAAGCGGTCGGCTGGGCGCATGGCGCGCAGCATATAGCATGCATCCAGGGGCCGCCCGGAACCGGCAAGACCCGCGTGCTCTCGCTGATCGCCCGGCTGGCCGTGGAACGCGGCGAGCGGATTCTGATGACCTCGCACACCCACATGGCTATCAACAACGCCCTGAACAAGATTCACGTCCAGGGTGTGCCGGTGGTGAAGGTTGGCCGCGCCACGCAACGCAAGGGGCTCGATGACGCGATCCCGAACTTCGAAGGGCTCGACGGCTGGGAGGATCGCCCCACCAACGGCTATGTGGTCGGAGCTACGCCGTTCGCCACCTGCACGTCCCGCCTCGAAAACTACGGCTTCGACACCATTCTTTTCGACGAGGCCAGCCAGATCACTGTGCCGCTGGCGCTGATGGCCATGCGCAAGGGCAAACGCTTCATCTTCATTGGCGACCAACGGCAGTTGCCGCCCGTGCTCCTGTCTCGCTCCGTGCTCGACAAGGAGTCGCATTCGGTTTTTTCCCACCTGACCTCGCGCGAGGCCGAGCACCTGGTCATGCTGGAGGAGACCTACCGCATGAACCGCTGGCTGACCGACTGGCCGAGCCGGACCTTCTATGGCGGTGCCTTGCAGGCGGCCGGGAAGAACCGGGAACGGCGACTTCGGCTTTCCGGCATGCCGGCGCGGTTCTCCGCCGTGCTTGATGCTGACAGCCCGGCGGTTTTCATCCCGACGCCGGACACCTCGGCGCGGACGAAGAACTGGAAAGAGGCCGAACTGGTGGCGGACCTGGTTGAGGCCATCGCCGCCGGCGGCCTGCCGATGAGTGAGATCGGCATCGTTTCGCCCTATCGTGCCCAGGGGCGGACCATACGCACGCTCTTGGCAGAACGTTTCGGCCGCGAGGCGGCCCGGCAGGTGGTGGCCGACACGGTGGAGCGGATGCAGGGGCAGGAGCGCGAACTTATCATTCTGTCGCTGGCCACGGGCGACGAGGCGTTCCTCTCGGCGATCGCCGAATTCTTCTTCCAGCCCGAGCGGCTCAACGTGTCCGTCACGCGGGCGATGACCAAGCTGATCGTCATCGGCCCGGAAATCGGGGACATTCCGGACAACAACGGTAACGAGACGATCCGGCAGTGGGTGGCCTGGCATCGGGACATGATCAGCCAATGCCGGAAGGTGGCGTTGTAGGCATGGCGACGTTCATTCCGGAACGGGTCGGCGCGGTAAGCGCCCGCGGCATCCATATCAAGCGCACGCTCAGCACGCTCGATGACGATCATGTGGTGCGCACGCCGATCCGGCGCAGCGAGTGGCTGCCCGATTTCTTCGTCCAACATCCGAAGAACGGCTGGCTGGCCATCGCGGTCGCCGACACGCCGTTTTCCGCCCTGGCCGGCGACCAGTTGTTCGAGAACGAGGCGCGCGCCGCCTTCGAGAAACTGCTTGCCGACTTTCAGGCTTTTCCCGCCCTCCCTGGCACAAGCCGGGCACCTCTCGGAAAGCTGATCCTGATGTGGAAATGCAGCCAGGACGAGGTGCGAATGATCGCCGGACAGCATCTTGCGCGGTTCGGTATCCGTCTGCTCTCCAAGGCCCAGTTCCTGGAGCTTGGCGCCAAGCTGGTGCCGCGTCTACTTGAGCCCATCGACGCCGAGGCGGAGCAGGCCATTCTGAGCCGCTATTTTCCGGAAGCGGAAATTCACGCCACCTGCACGACCCGCCGCCATTTTTGTCGCGACAACTCGGCGAGGCTTCAGCGGTTCTTCCTGGATCACCAGCAGGAATGGGCGGCGAAACTCGACTTGGAGCCGCCCCCGGAACAGGCCGAAGCGGCAAAGGATCTTTCCATTCGCTTGGTGAACGGGGTGGCGGGCAGCGGCAAGACCCTGATTGCCCTCTCGCGCGCCCAGCTCCTGTCCGAGTTGTATCCGGATCAGCGAGTACTGGTGCTGATCCACAACACGCCGGTGGTTGCCGACATCAAAGCGAAACTGACTCGCACCAAGGGCGCGCTGCCTGGGAATCTGGAGATCGAAACCTTCTTCGGTTGGGCGCACCGCCAGTGGCGGAATCTCTATAAGAAACCGCTGAAACTGACCACTACGCCATGCGAGATAGAAGAACTGATCGCGCACTATCGGACCCGCTGGCCGGAACTGGGACAGCCGGAATCACTCCTGCGCGAGGAGCTCGATTTCATCAACGAGTCGCTGATTACCGATGCGGAGCGTTACTTCAACGCCAATCGTGCCGGCCGTGGCTTCGCTTTGAAACCAAAGGAACGGGCTGCGGTCTGGGAGTTGTTCCAGGCTGTGACGTCCACGCTCAACCGGAGTGGCCAGCGGCTGTGGAGTGCGGTTCCGCTCGAAATCTGCCAGGCAACGGATCAGACGGCCATGGAGAAATACGATCATGTCCTGATCGACGAAGCACAGTTCTTCGCGCCCTCCTGGTTTCAGGCGGTCCGGCTGGCCATGTGCGAGCGGAGCAGCCTTTTTCTTTGCGCCGATCCCAATCAGGGTTTCATGAAGAACCGGCTCAGCTGGAAGAGTGTCGGACTCGATGTGTCTGGCCGCACCAAGAAGCTGCGCCGCTCGTATCGTACGACGCAGGCGATTCTCGCCTCGGCGAACCGCATTCTCGCGCAGTATGCCCAAGGCGATCCGGATGATTTCCTGGTGCCCGATCTTTCTGGCATGGAACCCGGTGTCAAACCGATGCTGGTCTATACCGACTCGCCGCAGGACTCGGTGGACCGGCTCGTGAACGAACTCTCCGCCAATATTGAGGAGCGGACCATGGCATTGGGCGACCTGTTGGTCATCTACGGCGAGAATGTGCAGAAGGCCTTGCTGTATGACAGGCTGTGCAGGCGATTCGGCGCGGACAGCGTCTGGTGGCTCAACAAGAAGGAACACCGCAAGGCGCCGCCGAAGGGATGCGAGCGGGACTATCTGCGCCTGGCGAATCTCGAAACTGCCACCGGCCTGGAGGCTGGCGTGGTGTTTCTGATCGGCATGGAGAATCTTCTCTCAGGTAGTGACACTCCAAGCCTCGGCAAGGAGGTACAGGCGGCCGAGGTGGAAGAAAATGCCAGGAAGCTCTATATGGCGATGACGCGTGCAGGGCAGTACCTGATTCTTCTGTCTTCACAAAGAGTTCCGGCATTCATTGAAGACAGCTTTACACAGTTGGCCGATGCGCCAGAGCCAGCATGAATGCAGTGAGCGCGAGGAGGGAGCCCGGCAAAGGTCCCAAACGGTTATTGAGGATTTCCGATCTAAGCCATGTCCGTTTAACCTAGTGCGTCGTATCGTAGTTTAATTACGCCACGGCGATGCAAAATAAAAGAATTCCTCCAATTGGATCTGGCAACGACAGGCAAGAGCAAGAATTTTTTCGGCAGGGTATACAGCAGGGTATTGCGAAACTCGATGTGGAAAAACAATAGACAAATCAAGGCGCTTACTGCGCCATTTATGATAGAGTGGGAATGACAGGAAGGGCTGGTTGCGGGGCAAAAAACGGGAAGAGAGAATCTTCCCGTTTTTTTATGTCTTAGACGGGAAACGCCGCCGCCCGATGCGCCAATAGACCAGAGCATTGACGGCCAATGCCAGTAATCCCAGCAGCCATTGCGCTTCCTGTGTCAGGCCCTCGGGATAGAGGGCGGCGAGGAGATAATGCTCGACGAAACCGCCGCCATAGTCCCTTTGGGCGCCGAGGACGCGCAGTGCGTTTTCCAGGGGCGTGAGGGGACAGAGGGTGCCGCTGAATTCGATCCACGCCCCCCACGCCACTGCCGGCAGGTGCAGCCAGGCAAGTCTGGGCCGGCGCAACACGAGAAACCCGCCCAGCATGACGAAGGCCACGAAGGACAGGTGCAGCAGTACGACGGCATCGGCGAGCAGGCGGTAGAGCATGGCGTAATGGCATGAAAAAGCCCGGGTTTGCCGGGCTTCTGAAGGAGAAGGGGATCAGTTTTTCTTGTTGCGCCAGCCTTTGTGCTTGCCGGGGTTGTTCTCCTTGCCGTAGTCCTTGCTCTTGTTGCCGGGTTTGTCTTGCCGCCCGTCACGGTCCATGTCCCGCTGGCGGTCATGTTTTTCCCGGTAGATTTGCCGGCTTTGGACATCCTGCTGTTGTTGCAGGCGTTTGCGTTCCTGGCGGGTGACAGTGCCGTCGGACATGGCCTTGTCTTCCATGCGGTCGATCTTGTTCTGGCCTTTTTCCAGACGCGCCGCCTCCTGGGAGGTCAGCTGTCCGGATTGTATGCCTTGATTGATGCGCATCTCCTGGTTGGCTTGGCGTTTTTCCACGCCAGGGGGCGCGGCCAGCACCGGCAGAGCCAGCAACAGCGAGGAAACAGCGAGGGTGAGGCGCGTGATCTTCATGGTCGGTTTCTCCTTGGGTGAGGATGGGATATCCCATGTTAGATCAACGTACCTAAATGAGTGACGTTGACGCAGGAGATGGGATTTTCTTGATGTCACGGGTTTACATGGCCCCGGTCTTTATGGAACATCCCTTTAACCAATGCGGAAGGGGTCCCCATGACCGGAGTTGTTTTTCAGAAACTCAGCTTCAAGCTGATTGGCATCCTGATGGTGTTTTTCCTGGTGGCCCTCACGGCCATAGGCTCCACCCTGTACTACTCCTGGCAGCTGGAGGGGGGCGGCGCGGCGATCAACGACGCGGGCAGCGAGCGCATGCGGTCCTACCGTCTGGCCTATCTCCTCAGCCACAACGTCTATCAGGGCCTGGAGTTTTCCGCCATGGAGCGGGAGGTACGTCTCGAAATGACGAATTTCGAGAAGGTGCTGGGGGAGCTGGAACGGGGTGACCCGGCGCGGCCCCTGTTCCTGCCGCGCGATCCGGCGGTGAACGCCCAGATGGAGGAACTCAAGGGCGAGTGGTACGGCAACATCAAACCCATGTTGGAGGAGGCGCTGGCGAGCACGGACCCGGAAGCGCGCCGCCTGTTGCTGCGTTCCTACCGCCCGGCGGTGGAGCGCTACGTCAGCATGATCAACGAGCTGGTGCTGCGCATCGAGCAGGACAATGCCCGCAAGACCAGCCTGCTGCGCTCCATCCAGCTTTCCCTGGTGGGCTTGGCCATGGCCGGCACGGCCCTGCTGATCTATCTCATGTTCGTCCTCATCATCCGCCCCATCCGCAAGCTGCAGGACGGCATCCGACGCATGGAGATCGGAA
>JAJZRT010000206.1 GCA_021802595.1 Pseudomonadota bacterium | reverse complement strand
CGCCACCTCCAGCCAGACCAAGGGCGAAGCGATCCTCGACACCGTCGACAACCTCGCCGCCATGCACGCCGACATGTTCATCGTGCGCCATGCGCAATCGGGGGCGGCGCATTTCATCGCGCAGCACGTGGCGCCGCACATCTCGGTGGTGAACGCGGGCGACGGCCGCCACGCGCACCCGACGCAGGGCCTGCTCGACATGTTCACCATCCGCCGCTACAAGGGCGCGTTCCACAACCTGACGGTGGCCATCGTCGGCGACGTGCTGCATTCGCGCGTGGCGCGCTCGCAGATCCATGCGCTGACCACGCTGGGCGTACCGGAAGTCCGCGTCATCGGTCCGAAAACCCTGCTCCCCACAGGGGTGGAGCAGATGGGCGTCAAGGTCTTCCACGACATGGAAGAAGGCCTCGCCGGCTGCGACGTGGTCATCATGCTGCGCCTGCAGAACGAGCGCATGAAGGGCGCACGGCTGCCCAGCGCACAGGAATATTTCAAGTTCTTCGGCCTCACGCCGGAGAAACTCGCGCTCGCCAGGCCGGATGCCATCGTGATGCATCCCGGCCCGATGAACCGCGGCGTCGAGATCGCGTCCGAGGTGGCCGACGGCCCGCAGTCGGTGATCCTGCCGCAGGTGACCTACGGCATTGCGGTGCGCATGGCGGTGATGGCCATGCTGGCAGGGACGGGGAACGCATGAAGATCCATATCAAGAACGGGCGCGTGATCGACCCGATGAACGAGCGCGACGAAATCGCCGACGTGTTTGTGGCGGCGGGCAAGATTGTCGCCATCGGCCAGGGGCCCGCCGACTTCCACGCCAACCGCACGCTCGATGCCAGCGGCCTGATCGTCTGCCCCGGTCTGGTCGACCTGTCGGTGCGGCTGCGCGAGCCCGGCTTCGAATACAAGGCCACGCTCGAATCGGAAATGCTCGCAGCCGCCGCCGGCGGCATCACGTCGCTGGCCTGCCCGCCCGACACCGACCCGCCGCTGGACGAGCCGGGTCTGGTGGAGATGCTGAAGTTCCGCGCCAGGAATCTGCCGGGGCCGCGCGTGTATCCGGTCGGCGCCTTGACGCAAAAGCTCGAGGGCAAGATGCTGACCGAGATGGCCGAACTGACCGAGGCCGGTTGCCGCGCCTTCACCCAGGCCGACGCACCGCTGACCGATACCCAGGTGCTGCTGCGCGCGATGGAATATGCCGCGACTTTCGGTTTCAGCCTGTGGCTGCGGCCGCAGGACTATTCGCTGGCGCGCGGCGGCGTCGCCCACGACGGTGCGGTGGCCTCGCGACTCGGCCTGCCCGGCATTCCGGCGCTGGCCGAAACGGTGGCGCTGGCGACCATCCTGCAGCTGGCGCGCGAAACCGGAGCACGCATCCACGTGGCCCGTCTGTCGACCCGCGAAGGCATTGCGATGGTGCGTGCCGCCAAGGCGCAGGGACTTGCCGTGACCTGCGACGTCGCCTGTCCCCATGTGCACCTGTCGGAAAACGACCTCATGCGCTTCGATTCGCACCTGCACCTGGTGCCGCCGCTCAGGAGCCAGCGCGACCGCGACGCCATCCGCGAAGCGCTGCGCGACGGCTCCATCGACGCGCTGTGTTCCGACCACACCCCGGTCGACGAGGACGAGAAGCAGCTGCCCTTCGGCGAATCGTCGCCGGGGTCCTCGGGGGTCGAACTGCTGCTGCCGCTGACGCTGAAGTGGGCACGCGAGATGGGCGTGCCGCTGATGCAGGCGATCGACCTGATTGCCTGGAAACCGGCGCAGATCCTGGGCGTGCCGGGTGGCCACCTGTCGGTCGGTGGCTGCGCCGACCTCTGCGTGTTCGACGAGACCGCCGAATGGGTGGTAACCCCCAAAACCCTTGCCAGCCAGGGTGACAACACGCCCTTCCTCAATCATCCGATGCAGGGCCGGGTGCGCTACACCCTGATCGACGGCCATATCGATTTTGAAGCGTCCGACTGATCGCGACGGCAGGCATGGCGGATAAGCGTCCCGCCATGCGCCGCGTTCCTTTCCTGTCGTTGCTTGCCAGCCTGCTTGCCGGCGCGCTGGCGGTCGCCGGCTTCGCGCCGTTCGGGTTGTGGCCGCTGACGCTACTCAGCCTCGCCGTCCTGTTCGGGCAGCTGTCGCGCACGCCCTCGGTGCGGGCCGGTTTTCTGACCGGCCTCGCCTGGGGGCTCGGCTTTTTCCTGGCTGGCGTGAGCTGGGTGTTTGTGAGCCTGTGGGTTTACGGGGGGATGCCCGCGTGGCTGGCAGGGCTCGCCACTTTCCTGTTCTGCGCGTTCCTGGCGCTGTTTCCGGCGACGGCCGGCGCGCTGCAAGGGCATAAACGCTGGCCCGGTTCTCCCGCGCTCAGGCTCCTGCTGCTGATCCCGCTCGCCTGGAGCGTGACGGAATGGGTGCGCGGCTGGATCTTCACCGGTTTTCCCTGGCTGGTCGTCGGCTATTCACAGGTACCCGACGGCCCGCTGGCCGGCTATGCGCCGCTGTTTGGCGTGTACGGCGTGTCCTTCCTGCTGGCGTTGAGCGCTGGCCTGCTGGCGTGGGGGGCGACGACGCGCGGGCCGCTGGCACCGCGTGTCTGGGCGGCGACGGCGGTCGTGGCCCTGGGTGTCGGCGGCCAGGCCCTGCGGGGTATCCAGTGGACCCACCCCGACGGCGCACCGACCACGGTTGCGCTGCTGCAGGGCAACATTCCGCAGGACATGAAATGGCAGCCCGAACGAACCCGTGCCACGCTGGAAAGCTACGCGCGCCTGGCCGCCGCCTCGCCCGCGCGGCTGGTCATCCTGCCGGAAACGGCACTGCCGCTGTTCGAGTCCGAACTCCCCGAGGCTTATCGTGATGGCCTGATCGCCCTCGGCCGGCGCAACGGCGGCGACGTGCTGGCCGGCCTGCCGACCGGGTCGCTGGACAGCGCCTACTACAACAGCGTCGTCAGTTTCGGCAGCGCGCCCGGCCAGCGTTACAGCAAGGCACACCTGGTGCCGTTCGGCGAATACATTCCGCTGAAGGCGGTGTGGGGCTGGGTCATCGAGGTGCTGCACATCCCGCTGTCGGATTTTGCGCGTGGCGCCGTCGACCAGCGCCCGCTCGCGATCGGCGGCCAGCAGGTGGCGGCCGACATCTGCTACGAGGACGCGTTCGGCGAGGAAATCATCCGCCAGTTGCCGGAAGCGAGCGTGCTGGTCAACGTCAGCAACCTGGCCTGGTTCGGCGATTCGCTGGCGCCCTGGCAACACGCGCAGATGTCGCAGATGCGCGCACTGGAAACCGGCCGCATGATGCTGCGCGCAACCAACACCGGTCTCACGGCGATCATCGACGCAAAAGGCCAGGTGCTGGCCCACCTGCCACTGTTCACCGCCGGCAGCCTGGCCGGCGAAATCCAGGGCTATGCCGGCAGCACGCCGTATGTGCGCTGGGGCAACGCGCCGGTGCTGGCACTGTGGGGGGGGTTGGGACTCGTCCTGCTGGCCGCCGCGCTCTACCCGCGAGGGACAGGCGTGGCTGGTACAGCCGCTAAAGCGGCGACAGCCACGCTCAGGCGGCGGCCCTGACCCGCGTGGCGTTGCGGCCGCCGCGCTTGGCTTCCAGCAGCGCCGCGTCGGCGCGCGCCAGCGCCTCGTTTTCCTCGCGGTCGTCGCGGCTGAACTCGGACATGCCGCCGCTCCACGACAGCTTCTGCGTCACGCCGGGTATGAGCTCGACGCTTTCCGGCATGTTGGCGCGCAAACGCTCGGCCAGTTCCTGCGCGCGGTCGAGCGGCGTATAGGGGAACACCACGCAGAACTCGTCGCCACCCAGACGGGCAATGAAATCGCTGTTGCGCAGACAGGCTTTCAGCGCATTGCCGAACTTGATGATGAGCTGGTCGCCGGCCTCGTGGCCAAAAGTGTCGTTGACCTGCTTGAAGTTGTCGATGTCGAGAATCAGCAGACTGTGCGTCCAGCCGTCCTTCAGGGTGGCGAACAGCTCCTTCTGCTTTTCGTCGAACGCGCGCCGGTTGTTGACCTGCGACAGGTGGTCGAGCCGTGCCTGCGACGAGACTTCCTTCTGCTTGCCCAGCATCACCTTGCCGAGCTTCAGCATGGTTTCGAGCGGCGTCTGGAACTCAGCCAGGCTGACCGGATAATCGGCGCGCAGCCGCTGCTGGCGCAGATCATTGGTGAACTTCACCAGCGTGCGCAGGTTGTCGGCCACCCGATTGCGCACCCCCAGAATGGTCGCCGTCACCAGGATGGCGATGACTAGGCTGGCCACCAGCCAGCCCAGGATGTAGGGCGCCACGCTCTCGACCACCGGCGTGACCGGCCGCCATACGGCAATCTGCCAGGGCGTTCCGGCCAGTGCGATGAGGGTGGGGCGGGCGTTCCTCTTGATCGCCTGATTGCCGCGCCGCATCAGCACCATGCTGAAATCGCCGGCCGCGTTTTGCTGCAATTCGGCGTAGGCGGCGGAATCCGGCAACGGCAGGGTGTCGAACAGCGCCTGCAGTTGCGGCACGCTCTGCTCGACGATGACATAGCCGAGCCGCTTGCCGTCGGCGCTCGTCACCGGATGCGACAGGGACAGGTTGAAGGTCGCGGTGGCCGTCGCCCCGCGCCCGGCGTTGGCCAGCAACTGGCGAGTGTCACCCGGCAGGAAACCGGGCAGCAGCTGGCGCTGGCCCTCGGTGACAAACAGCACGGTCGCGTCCTGGTTCAGGGCCTGGAGGTTGGCTGCCTGCGCCTGACAGACGTCCGGAGCCGCGCTGGCAAAACACGCCAGCGTCTGCGGATGCGCGGCAATTCGCGCCGCGCTGCGCTTCATGGCGTCGGCGAGGAACTCGATCTGCGCCGCCATCACCGGTTTGCCCAGGTCTTCCGGAACAGGCTGCGCCTGGGGCCGCGTCACATAGATCACGGACGTGACGAGTCCGGCCAGCACCACCAGGGCTGCGGCCAGGATCAGGCCAAACCGCGATATGGACGTATGGGGCATGACTGCGCCAGCCGGCTCTCCAAACCTCTTGGTATTTGTTTCTCCGCAATAACAGGCGCCCACCTTCAGGCAACCTGCCGACATGACCATCATGCAGCAAATTCCATGCCCTTATATGGCCCTTATATGCGCACAGCCGGCAAGCCGACCTGCCGGATGCGCCGCTTATTTATATGTAAAAAATTCCGACACTACTGCCGGCCAGTGCTGCCGAACCCACCTTCGCCGCGCGCACTTCCGGCAAATTCGTCCACGATATTGAATTCGGCCTGCACCACCGGCACGATGACGAGCTGCGCCAGGCGCTCCATCGGGGCCAACTTGAATGCCTGCTGCCCGCGGTTCCAGGCGGACACCATGAGCTGGCCCTGATAGTCGGAGTCGATCAGCCCGACCAGATTGCCCAGCACGATGCCGTGCTTGTGGCCAAGGCCCGAGCGCGGCAGGATCAGCGCGGCATAGCCGGGATCGGCCAGATGGATGGCCATGCCGGTGGGAATCAATTGCGTTTCGCCTGGCGCCAGTACGATTGGACCATCGATACAGGCGCGCAAATCGAGTCCGGCGGCCCCCGGCGTGGCGTAATGCGGCAGCTGGTCGCGCAGGCGGGCGTCGAGAATCTTCACATCCATCTTCATGTTCGTCGGGATTTCGTCAGTTGAGCAGGGTTGTAAGGTGGCGGATCAGGTGGCGTGCCTGGGCTAGTTTGTCGGCCCGCGGCAGCGGATGCTGGCCGCGACCGTCGAACAGCACCAATTCGGCGCTATCCCGCCCCAGCGTGTCCTGCGCCAGGTTGCCGACCAGCAGCGGCAGCTTCTTCTTCAGTCGCTTGGCCTCGGCATGCTCGGCAAGGCGCTCGGTTTCGGCGGCGAAGCCCACGCAGAACGGTGCATCCGGCAGGGCGGCGACCTCGGCCAGGATGTCGGGATTGGCGACCAGATTGAGCGTCAGGCCCTCGCCGGTTTTCTTGATCTTCTGCGTCGCTGCGGCATCGACCCGGTAATCAGCCACCGCCGCCACCGCGATGAACACGTCGCCCGGCAACTCATGCAGCACCGCGTCGCGCATCTCGGCCGCGCTCTGCACGTCGATGCGGCGCACCCCGGCCGGCGTGGCAAGACAGGTCGGCCCCGACACCAGGCACACGGTGGCGCCCGCCTCGGCTGCCGCCTGGGCCACCGCGTAACCCATCTTGCCGGAACTCAGGTTGGTCAGCCCGCGCACCGGATCGATCGGCTCGAAAGTCGGCCCCGCGGTGACCAGCACCCGCTTGCCCGCCAAGGGGCCGGCGCCCAGCAAGCCCGGCAGGGCCGCCAGGATATCGGCCGGTTCCAGCATCCGCCCAAGACCCGTTTCGCCGCAGGCCTGCTCGCCCGCCGCCGGCCCCAGCACGCTCACGCCATCCGCACGCACGTGTTCGAGATTGCGCTGCGTCGGCGTGGACGCCCACATTTCGCGGTTCATCGCGGGGGCGACGGCGAGTGCGCAGGTGCGTGCGAGGCACAGGGTCGACAGCAGGTCGTCGGCACGACCGTGCGCAAGCTTGGCCAGAAAGTCTGCGGAGGCCGGCGCGACCAGCAGCAAATCGGCATCGCGCGACAAGTGAATGTGCGCCATGCCGTCGCCGCCGGCGCCATCCCACAGGGACGTCAGCACGGGTTGGCCGGACAGGGCCTGGAAGGTCAGCGGCGTGACGAACTGCTGCGCGGCAGCGGTCATCACCACCCGCACATCGGCACCGGCCTTGACCAGCAGGCGGCACAGCTCCGCCGCCTTGTAGGCGGC
>JAJZRT010000205.1 GCA_021802595.1 Pseudomonadota bacterium | reverse complement strand
CGCATCGAGCCACCATTGGCGTCTCGCCCCTTCGGCTTCCATCACTGACGCCTGCGCGCTTCGCTTGCTGCAGCGGGCAACGGTGGGGGCTGGCTTGCTGTTCCCTTCACCTTATCACGGCGTTCTCGCCGTCAAGGTCTGCGCGTGCCTTGCACGCTGGCGTCCTGCGGCCGTCTGCGAACCCTGACTGCTGCGCCGCGCCGTGCTTCTCGCGGTCCCGGGCAATCCCGCCCTGAATCCTTCCAAGGAGAAGACCATGACGAAGCTCATCACCGACGAACAACGCGCACAACTTCTGGCCAACGGCCGGCAGTCCCTCGACAACAACGACTTCGACCCACCGCCTGTGGTCAAGCTGTTCACCCCTGACGCGGGCGCGACCTGGCTGCTCACCGAGATCGACCCGGATGACCACGACCATGCCTTCGGGCTCTGCGACCTGGGGCACGGCTTCCCGGAACTGGGGTATGTGAGCCTGGCCGAGCTGCAATCGGTACGTGGCCGACTTGGTCTTCCAGTCGAGCGGGATATGCACTTCACGGCTTCGAAGCCGATCAGTGCCTATGCGCGTGAAGCGCGGCTCGCGGAGCGCATCGTGACGTAGCCGTCACGCGGGCGCTGCCTCTGGGCAGCGCCCATTTCTCCCTGCTTGAACCTGCGCCGGGGCATGTCTATGCTGAAAGCCGCTTTTACGGCAATCATGGCTTCCGTACTTACGCAATCGCCGATTCGTGTACCCACGGATTTGGTGTAACCCGCTTTGGCGATTTGGTGCAGAAGCGCACTTGTACATTCAAGTTTTGACTCATCGGCAGGTTTGCGCAAAACTGACACTGCGTTGATCGTAATCCCTTGCGCGCAGCAACTATGAATCCACTCATCAACGATGATCACCGCAGCCAGCTGCTGGACAACGGCGCTGCCGCCGCGCGCGGCGAGAAGCGCGACCCGCTGCCGGTCGTCAAGCTGTTCACCCTGGACGCGCATGCGACTTGGCTGTTGACCGAACTCGATCCAGACGACGGTGATACCGCGTTCGGCCTGCTCGACCTCGGCATGGGCATGCCGGAACTCGGCTATGTGAGGTTGTCCGTCCTGGAAGGCATTCGCGGGCCGCGGAACCTGGCCGTTGTGCGCGATCTGCATTTCACGCCAAAGCGGCGACTGTCCGAGTACGCCCGGCTGGCTCGGGCTGACGGATCGATCAACGATTGATCGATCCCTGTTGGCTCGCCGCTGGCGGGCCACGCCATGCGGTGCCGCAACGGTTCGCATTACGTCTTCCTGGGTCTGGGTCCGGACCTTATTTGCATTGATCGCCACTCAGTACGGCAATGGCACAACTCTGTCACGAATAAGCCGATTTACGTGGAGTCGGGCTTAAGTGCACTATCTGTATCTGTTCCGTTGCTCCCCAGCCCCCATTTTCAAGACTGCACTGACCTCGAACCCTGCAATTTCCCTGCGTTTATCCTGCGGCGAATGAATGCTAGCCCTAGGAGAGATATGCCAAACAACGCAAAGGTCGGTGGCTCGTCCACATTGAATTCGTGCTGTATTGGGGTCATAGTGAAGTCGACGGTGCCAGGATCGGTGAATGTCAGCCCTGTCACAAAGGCATTGGGGTCATTCGGATCAAGGGCGGCACTAGCTTCGATTCCGAGGATACGGAAACGATCGATCCCACCGGACCCAAACAAATGCGTTACACCAGCGTCCACATTGCTATCGAATACCCATTGACTCAGAACTGGATCGAATAAAAACAAGTCGAACAATCCGTCGCCTATATTTGGTAGCAAAACAGAGTCAAAATTTGGCCCCGATAATATTTGATAATCATATCCTACAGCAAGTACAGGATCTACATAGATGGGTATGCTCTGACTATTGCCGACACCAAGATCTCCAACCACCACATTGAATTTGAACGCTTCTGACTTGGGGTCACCCATTAGCTCAGGAGTCGGCATAAGGGGGTTTAAATACCCGTATATCTGAGCCTGAGTTGGAGTTCCTAGTACGTCTTTGAAGCTATTGTCAGAATTGTATTCAACCTTTGCGTTCCCCCCCAGTTTGTAATCCTTGAAAAGACGTCCGCCCACTGTGACGCTATTCAGCGGTGAGCTGTCCGAATATTTACTAAATCCCATGCCGTCGCCGCCGTATTCCGCTTGAAAATGTAAATGCCTCCCTTGGCCTGATGTCAACTCCCCAAGGAACTTGCCAGCGTTAACATGCTGCCCATCAATATCAGGGATTTTCCCGTTTGCCAACGCCTGCGCCGGAGTATCGCCTTGAGCAAACTCTGATGAAATAGTATGAAATTTAGTGTCTCCATCTTGAGTTATGGATATCCTTGGGTAATAAAACGTTCTTTTTACTTTACCGTTTTTATCTTTGATTGTTTCTTTAATGGTCGTAACATGTGCGATTCCAGATATGGCGGAAACAACGTTTTCTTTCCCGGACTGTACCGCGAAGTCTAACGCATAGTTGGCCTGTGTCCTCGAATGACAAGGATCGAAAAATACTTGCTGACCGTTTGTGCCGCCGCATATGCTGGAGGGAAGCTCGCTCTGGTCTGACGAGAGACCGCCAGCCTGTGTAATCAAGTAAACTGGAGTATCACCCTTTAGTGGAAATCCGAATTGCGTAGGCAACGGACTTGGGGGTAGGACTGACGGTGAAGAAAAAACCGGTTTGCCAGCGAAAGCCAGACCGGAGGAATAGATTTCATCACCAACATTGGCGACGCTCATTTGGAGCTGGTAGGTGCCTGCCGTCGCGCTGTCAAAAGTGAACGAGGCGTTGACCCAGGGAGAACTACCTCCGGGTCCTCCACCGTAGCGGCTCGGCCCGTATGTGGTGGATCCGTTGCCCGTGCCGAAGTCCGTTAGGGCGAAGCTGTCGCCCTGCAGAGTGCTGGTGGCTGGGGTAAGCACCAGTCCAGCGGGCATCTGTGAGAAACCGAATCCTGGAACGACTTGGCTCGTTGATCCGGTGCGTGCCGTAAAGAGGTCGAGAACTGGGGCATGGGTTATCGGATCAATCAGCGCTGCGCGGGCGACATCTGAGAAGGTGCCAGTACCATCGTTGGTAAAAAACATGAACTGGAAGTTCAGTTGATCACCCGGATTTTTGGTAAATGCCGGGGAGGTCATCTGCGTGCCGTTGGTTGTCCCAGCAATACCGATATTGTTCGGGGAGAAACCCGTTGAGACGACACCCACCCCGGGTCCTGTGTCAGTGACAATAACGCAAGCAGTGTCGCCCTGCGAAGCGCCGCTCGGTGGTGTGAACGGCGCGATGGTCGCGTCAACACCGCCGCCCACGCCTTGCACGCTCCAACCGGCCGGCGTCTGTCCGCCTCCAAGGGCGCAAACGACGCCAGCTTCCGCCACACAGGGCACGACGATGACGATGGTGATAATCACCAGCGTGCCGAAAAATTTGCCCAGGGCTTTCGTGTTCATAAGTGAGCCTCCATGCGACGTGAGGGAATCGTACTATGGAAGTGCCTTTAAAGAGTCGGCCAATAAATAGTGTGCCATTCGCCCTGAGCTTGTCGAATGGATATGTGGTTCGACAGGCTCACCACAAATGGATTTCAATCTTTATTAATGGCCGACTCTATAATCCAGCATCCTAATCGTAATCGGGGCCAACGCAATCCATCCAATCGTGTTTGACAATAGCGAACTGCGGCGTGCGGGTGAATCCCGCACAAATAGCCGATGACTGCGCGCAACTTAAGCAATTACCGCTCCACAAATCAGGAATTACAATAATTCAATGTGTTGCCTTCACTGCGCCGTGCATCGCCCGGTTCATATGTAAATAAATCCGACGTCGGAGCTTGGGCCATCTATCGATATGGATTCCTCGTTTCAGGGCAATCGCCTTGAAACTGGGCTGGGCGTTGGACGCTGCCGGGATAGGCGTACTCGCCGAACCAATCCAACCGCCAGACCCGGTCATCTGGCGTCAGGTTGGGGAAGCTCGGGAAGGAGTCCACGGATTCACCAATTGCGTTTATCTATGTGCAGTTGCAAATACCCATGTTCAATAGCTTTTATCGTTGGAATTCACATGCGGGGCGGCACGCTGATCCGCAGCCGTGGCAACACGTTTGCCGACGCAGGCTGATGATGGGGCTGACCCCCATCCTCATCAATTGAGAACTTTGCGATTATATGCTATATGATTAACTCATAGCAGTCGAAGACCGAGGTGGTCTTGCCCGCCGTATCCCCGTGGCGATTGATTTCCTTCCATCCGAGAGGAGCTTGCGCCATGGCAGATTCGAGCGCCGTTCACTGGCATCCCAGTGCTGCATACCTGTATGTCCTGCATCTGGACGGCCCCGCGCTGGCTTGGGAATACCTGCGGCGCAATCCGGAATACCGCCGCGCCTGGCAACGCCACCGGCGCCGTCCGCAGCACGAGGCGCATCGCTGGGGCTTGCGCCTGCTGGAAGACCCCGCGCGCGACGCGCGCGACGCGCACCCCGACTGGTTCCCCGATCCATCCTCGGTAGTCCAAGTCTATCCCGATGCCGATCCCACGGCCGATGCGCTGCCGTTC
This sequence comes from Pseudomonadota bacterium, assembly GCA_021802595.1. The sequence continues at coordinate 2,209 of JAJZRT010000205.1, read as the reverse complement.
CAGCTCTGGCGCTTCCCCGGCCGCAAGCACCTGACGCACGACGGCAAGCGCCTGGTGCTGACCATCCAGTTCGTCGACCGCATGCTGCGCATGGCGCTATCTCCCGCGCTGGAAGACGGCATGCCTTACGCCTATGCCGTCCGCGCCGGTTGCCAGCTTCGCGAGCGCTGGCGCGCAATCGAAGCCGAACTGGCGGCACTCGACGCCGCAAAGATGCACCGCACCGCGACCACCTCGGACAGACCAGGCCGCACATCGATGCTTCACATGCGCACCCTGCAGGCGCTCGACGGCACGCTGGCCGGTGCCTCGCAGCGCGGCGTGGCCGAAGTTTTGTTCGGCATCGCCACGGTCGCCGAGCGTTGGTACGACGACGGCGATCTGCGCGCCCAAGTTCGCCGCCTCATCCGGCGCGGGCAAACGCTCATGGGAGGCGAATACCGCCACCTACTGCAACTCGGCAGCGCAGCACAGGGACGTTAGCGCGGCGACGCAAAACGTCCCTGCGCAAAACGCCTGACTTTCCGGAGACTGCTTCCATCCGGCGGCGATTGTTTCGTCGGCGATCTTGACCGATGGAGGCCCATGCCATGAGACCCGCACCGTTACGGCCGTATCCCGCACCCGCTGCCACCCAGCAGCCTGCCCAGACCACGCAGCCCGCGCGCTATCTCACCAACGACGAAGCCGCCGAGTTCCTGCGCCTGTCGCCGCGCACGCTGGAGAAGCAACGCGTCATCGGCGGCGGGCCGCGCTTTCGCAAGTTCGGCCGACGCGTGATGTACGCCGTCGTCGACCTCGAAGCCTGGGCCGATGCGCGCAGCTTCGAGATGACCTCCGATCCCCAATACACCAAACAACACGCCGCGCGCCGTTCCGGCGTGCGCTGATCGGTGATGGACACCTTTGTCGATGGCCATCGGGGGCGACCCGCAGCGCGAGCAGCTCGAACTGTTCCATGCTTTCTCGGGCGAACTGCCGGCGCGCGACGCGCAAGACCTGATGGCCTACCCGTTCTTTTCGCTGGCCAAGAGCAAGCGCACGGCGCCGATCGACTTTCGCACCAGCAACGTGACGGTGCGGGTCGAAGGCACGGCCGAGCATGGCATCGCGACCATCTGGGATGCCGACATCCTGATCTGGGCCGCGAGCCAGATCGTCGAGGCGCGCGATGCGGGGATTCGCTCGTCGCGGCTGATGGCGGCCACGCCCTACGAGATCCTGCGTTTCATCGGTCGCGGCACGTCGCTGCGCGACTACCAGCGCCTCAAGGCGGCGCTGGATCGCTTGCAGTCCACCAGCGTGGCCACATCCATTCGCCAACCCAATGCGCGGCGCCTGCACCGCTTCTCGTGGATCAACGAGTGGAAGGAGCGCGCGGACGGCCAAGGCCGGCCGCTGGGCATCGAGCTGATCCTGCCCGACTGGTTCTACGCCGGTGTGCTCGAAGAGAGCCTGGTATTGACCATCGACGCCAACTATTTCCGCCTGACCGGTGGCATCGAGCGCTGGCTGTACCGCCTGGTGCGCAAGCACGGCGGCTGGCAGCGCGAGGGCTGGCGCTTCGACTTCCCGCATCTGCACCGCAAGTCCGGCAGTCTGGCGCGCTTTACCGACTTCGCCTACGACCTGCGCTGCATCGTGGCACGCCAGCCCTTGCCGGGCTACACGCTCGCCGTCCTGCGGCCAAGACATGGGCCGGAGGTGCTGACCTTCCGCGCCGTGCCGTCCACGGCACCGCTGCGGCCCGGCGGCAGCTTCGGTGCCGGCGCAGTGCCTGTGGAAAAACGGTGAATCCGTTCGTGCTATCGGGAGTGAGAATCCTCGTGCTATCAGGAGTAGCGCTGTCGTGCTATCGGGAGTACGAACCGGCCGCAAATCCTTGTGCAGCGCGGGTTTCGTCGCCTACTAACTTAGGTTCTAACTTTGAATCTATAAAACTAACGATAAGAAGACCCCGCGCGCTGTGGATAAACCGGCGTGCAGTAGGCAGCGCATCATGATCATCGCGCTGCTCAACCAGAAAGGCGGGGTCGGCAAGACAACCCTCGCCACGCACATCGCGGGCGAGCTGGCGATGCAAGGAAGCTCGGTGATCCGGCTCGATGCCGATCCCCAGGGTTCAGCGTTGGACTGGACGCAGCGCCGCAGCCAGAACGGCTTGCCCAGGCTGTTCGGTGCTGTCGGCCTGGCAAGGGAAACCCTGCAT
>JAJZRT010000204.1 GCA_021802595.1 Pseudomonadota bacterium | reverse complement strand
ACCTGCCGCCGGAGATCGTCCCCCACCTGGCCATCGGCACCTCGCTGGCCGCCATCGTGTTCACCTCGATGTCGGCCATCTGGGCGCAGCATAGACGCCGCGCCATCGACTGGCCGGTGGTGCGCCTGCTGGCCCCGGCCACGCTGCTGGGCGGTTTCGTCAGCGGCTACCTGGCGGGGTTCATCCCGGCATCGATCCTGAAGGGATTCTTTGCCGTCTTCCTGCTCCTGGTCGGCATCCAGTTCATCCTCGACTGGAAGCCCGCGGCGCACTGGCGGCTGCCCGGCCGCGGCGGCCTGTGGGGGGTCGGCCTCGGCGTCGGTTCGCTCTCGGCGCTGCTCGGCATCGGCGGCGGCAACATCACCGTCCCCTTCCTGCACGCCTGCAACCTCGACCTCAAGCGCGCCATCGCCATCTCCACCGCGCTGGGCTTCCCGATCGCGCTGTTCGGCACGGCGGGCTTCGTGCTGTCCGGGTGGGGCCATGCGCTGTTGCCGCCCGGAACCGTGGGCTACGTGTCGCTGCCCGCGTTGGCGGCGATCGCCGGCGCGGCCATTCCGACGGCGCCGCTCGGCGTCCGGTTGGCGCACGACCTGCCGGTCAAACGGCTCAAGCGGATTTTTGGCGCGATCGTCCTGGCGATCTCGCTGCGCATGCTGTGGAACGTGTTGATGTAAAGGACGGCGCGATGCCCATGAACGATCTGGATCAGAAAATCCTTGCCATGCTGGTCGACGACGGCCGCAAGAGCTTTGCCGACATCGCCCGCGAGCTGGGCATTTCCCGGGTGCATGCCCGCGACCGGGTGCAGCGCCTGATCGAGGACGGCATCATCGAAAAATTCACGGTCATCGTGAACCCCGAGAAGGTCGGCACCACCGTGTCGGCGTTCTTCGACGTCGAGGTCGATCCGCAGGGGATCGAAATGGTCGCCGAAGACCTGGCCCGGCAACCCGAGGTCAGAAGCCTCTACATCATGAGCGACATGACCAGCCTGCATATCCACACCCTGACCGAAGACAACACGGCGCTGGAGGACTTCGTCCGTAGAAATCTGTTTTCGCGCCGCCATGTCGTCAAGGTCAACTGCAAGATGCTTCTCAGCCGGGTGAAGAACCGGCGTGGGGGCTCACGGATCTAGCAGGGAAAGTTGGAGCGGCCAATGCCGTAGCACGGAAATTGAATGAGCGCCCAAGGAAAACACTAAACTATGAAACACCCGCGGAACGATTTCACCAATCCGTTGCATCCACCGGTTGAATCCGCAAAAGGTTTGCGGACCTGCGATCGCCCCCCGACGCAAGATACGTGGAGACAGGCTTTCTTGCTCACCACCGAGATTCATCAAACTACAACGGCAGGAGCTGACTGCTAGAGTCGGGAGAGGGCTACCGTTATACCGACTCGCCCTCTGCCGCTATGGGTTTCCTTTCGCGGAAACTCGGTCGGCATTCCATGAGAGGATCACTTATTTTGTTTTTGGTTGAGGGTGCCTCTGCCAAGACCGACTCTTGCGGGAGGTTGTTGTTTGGGGGATGGTTGTGCCACCCCCTTCCCTTCAGGCATGTTCGTGGTTAAAACGACGGGGCCGGGATTGATCCCCGCAGTTCTCTTGTAAACCTCAATATTGGCGCGGTATACTTCGGCGCAAAGGTCTTGGTACTTGTTCAGCTCGTTGGTTGGGAAATCCTTGAAGTTTTTGTAATCCACAAGATAACTGGCCATAAAGTTTGTGCAGGCATCAGTTAGGCGGCCCTTGGTGACGATCGTCTCAACTATGTTTTGGGTCGCTGTGGCGATTTGAGCAACAGTGTCTTTGTTTACATTGTTCCGTTCGTTTCCGACCGAAAAATTTCCAACGGTAGTGTTGGCTGATTTGGCAGCAACAATAGAAGCATCAAGATTTCCGGTAATGGATGCAGTGACCGTTTGGGCATCCGCGTAGTCCGAGTTTGCTTGGTCTAGGTCTGCTTTTTCCTTCGTTGCCTTGGAGGTCGCGGCATTATAGGAGTCTTGGGCCGCGGCGTACGCTACGTAAGTTTGGTCATTCTTGAGTTCTTTTATTTCGGCATTCCTAGCCGCAACTTCCTTGTTGGCGCTAAACCAAGCGTCGTAAGCTGTTTTGGTGGCCAATACGCTAGGCTTGCTCTTGTCGCCGCCATTTAGCTGTGCAATCTTCTGGTCACAGACTGCCGTGAGAATGGCTTTCTTGCCCTGGTCTGTCTCTTTGGCAATTTTTTGGCTCAGTTCGTCAATCTCCCCCCGTAATTTGTCTTCTTCGCCTTGGGCGTTCTTAAGCGTCTCTAGTTTTTGCGACTCGGTGGCCTGTGCTATGTAGAGTTCGGGTTTCTTGGCTTCGATTTTCGAAATGGCATCGGCTGCGTTGGCTTTTGCCACTATCGCGTTCTTCTGAGCCTCGGTAACCCCTTCGTCTGCCTTTGTGCTGGCCTCCTCAAGCGGTTTGATTGCCGCTTTTTTGGCTGCCTCGTCCTTCTTGGCGTCTTCAAGCTCTTTCTGGGTGTTCTTGGTGTTCGCTGAGGCGTCAGCATTCGCACCTGCACTGAGGATGGGTTGGCGGGCCACGATGGCACCAGTGAGTTGTTCGATTGCTAGGACGCCAAGGGTAAGGTCCTGTGAGCGTTGCATAAGCTGGACAATCTCTAGTTTGCTCAAGTTTTTATTATGGGCCTGCTCACAGATGCGATACAGGTGGTCGCGCATAAGTGTAATAGCTTGGGTTCTAAGGCCAAGACCGGCCGCACTGCCTGAGAGAGCGTTTGCAAGTGAAGCTGAGTAATCCCCAGGTGAGGAGACTGAGGTGACCAGCGAGGCGGCGTAGGCTTGGAGAGCATCTGGGGACGGTTCGGCGCAAATATCGCCATCTACTCCGGCATACACGAGTCGCTGAGGGGCGTCTAAGTGGATTGCAACTCCATGCCCCTTGCCGTCACCAGATCTTACCGTGTTATCTGGGAGGGATGTTGTCCTCCCAATAGTCATCAGGTCAGCACAACCAGAACATGCAAAAGCCATAGCGTACGCAACCAGTATTCTCCTTCTCATGTTTTCCCCCTGTAGGTGAAACCACTAACCGCGCAACTACTTCCCCTTTCGCAGCGTCTTAGCCACGTCGCCGTCTTGCTGCGACGCTAACCAGCCCAAGTCCTGCCAGCAGCATCACCCAAGTATCCGCCTCGGGGACCGTAGCGACATCACCATCGCGCACCGCCCACGCAGTTGGAACGGTAAAGGTTTTATAGATTTGGTCCTGGTAGCCATAGTTGAAGTGGAAGACCAACGCGTGGCTGGTATCCGGCGCGTACGCCGTACCCGACCAATAGGCGGTGAAGGACAGGATATTGGTGAAGGGGCCTTTGTTGACCAGGCCCCAGCCTGCCTGCGGCCCTGCGCCGGCGGTATCGTAATAGCCCTTGTTGTTCAGTTCGCTGTAAAACAGATGGGCCATCTCGCTGCTGGTGCTGCCGGCATAGGCCGTACCGGGCGCGCTGATGTTGTAACCGATATCGGAGCTGCCGTTGTAGGTAAGGCTAGCGTTGAAGCTGCTGCCGTTGACGGGGTTGACCGTGGGCAGCCGCCAGTCGGTGTAGGTTACGTTGCGCACGCTGTCGTAGTAGCTGAGGTTCGCTGCCCAGGTGGTAGCCTGGTACCAGTCCATCTGGCCATCGGCATCGTAGCCGCTGGTCTTGGCATAGTTGGCGTCCTGCAGCCAGGTGACATTGAGGTCGCTGTCGTAGATCAGGCCGCCGCCGCGGTCGTACAAGGCGGCCTGCGCTGCGCCGGACAGACAGGTGGCCAACGCAAGCGCGGCCACGCACATTCTCCGTGTGTTCATGTTTACTCCTCCCTTTGTTGTGATGGTCGGATGATTTGATTTGGCATCCGGGAGCAAGCTTCTTTGACCCCGCAGGGTTTGTCATCACCCAAATGGGTGAGGCGGTGTATGCTTTTCGATAAATAATTGAATAAAAACAATCGCGCAAAACACCTGGGGAGGGAGAGCGATGCTGAACATCATTGCGGACATCCACGCCTGCGCATTGCATGCGGCGCGCTGGCAGGATGCACTGGGAGCAATCTTCGACTATCTGGGCGTCAAGGCCGGCATGCTGTGGTCGCACCAGGCGACGCCCGAGGCTTTCGGGCTATGGGTGCCGTGCAGGCTGCATCCCGAATCGCTGCTGGAATACGGGCGTTACTACCACCAGAAGGATGTCTGGTTGCAGGCGTGCCAGGCGCGGGGGGTCCGTTCGGGCGAGGTGCTGACGGGAGACATGCTGCTGCCGCAGGCAAGCTTCCACCAGTCGGAGTTCTACCGCGATTTTCTGCGGCGCTTCGATTATGTGCAGTTGCTGTTTGGGGCACTGCATCGACAGGACGCTGCGGACGCGCTGGTGCCGAACGTACATTTCTCGCTCTATCGGGGGCAGGCGGATCCGCCGTTCGACGAAGCCGACCGCGAGAAATTGCAGGCATTGCTGCCGCACCTGCAGCATGCAACCGCCATCAACTTCCATCTTGCTGACCGTGACCGCCGTCTGACGCTCGCCCAGTCCGCCGTCAATATGCTGCACCCGGCGCTGTTTCTTGTGGATGGCGATGGCTGCGTTGTGCAAAGCAATCAGGCTGCCCACGCGCTGCTGGCGCAGAACGACGGCCTGAGTCTGAAAGACCACCGGATTCATGCGGCAAAACCCGCGGATCGCCATTCGTTGAATCGTCTGTTTGAATCCGGAGCGCAGGCCTCGGACAGGACAGATGCCCTGATCCATATCACGCGTCCGAGCGGCAAGAAACCTTACATCGCGGTGCGGATACGGATGTCGTCCCATAACCGAAAAAATCCGGATGCCCGGCGCCCGTATCAGATATTGCTGATCCACGACCCCGAGGGCGGACGGCTGCTCAATCTTGCGGCCCTGCGTGCACGCTACGCGCTGACGAGTGCCGAATGCAGCATTCTGGAAGCCCTGGTCAAGGTAGGCTCCCCCAAGGAAATCGCCGCCCACATGGGAAACAGTGAAAACACCGTGCGTACCCACCTCAAGTCGATCTTCAGCAAGACCGGAACGCATCGGCAATCCGAATTGATTCAATTGGCGCTTGCAGTACCTAATTTTTGATCCCGCAAGCGGGCTGCTTGCGCTGTGTGAACAGACGTTGGACGAACAGGCATGAAGGGCCGTTGTGGGTCGATAAGCGCCATCGCGACCAAGCCCATGAGCTCTACAAACCAGCACTCGCGATCCATTCTCACCCGTCGTGACAACCGCGAGAGCGACTAAGTACACAAGCTAGCTGCGCGCGCCCCTCATATAGCGTTGGGGGGGTGGCGCGACGGCATTTTCCTCGGCGCGCGCAGATTGGGCGGCGGGCACCGCCGGGATGCCTGACAGCAGGCCGAACTTGTCACGCAGGGTCATCGCCAGCAGCACCAGCGATTCGTCCGGCAGGTTTTCGATGGCACTGAACATTTCGTCGGCATAGGGGGCGTCTGCCACCAGTTTCACCAGGTCGATCTCCGGGCCGCCCGCTTTGCGTGCGCCGAATTTCAGTTTCACCATCTCGTTCAGGGTTTCGCGATCCATCGTTTCTCCGCATTATGAGTAATTAATTAACCACTGATTAATCGGCCACACGCCCACCGGCTTGAGCGTGTCTGCGCATAAAATTTTCAATGTCAGATTACGCCTGTGCGGCTTGCTGCAAGGCTTTCAGGCTTTCTTCCACGCCAGCGGCGTGGGTCAGTTCGGCGACGTTGTCCTTGGTGAAAAACCCCTGGAATCCGCCGAAGCGCTGGACGTATTCGACGATGAGCGAGGAATACTCCGACGCGCTGGAGAAGATCTGCTTGAGGCCCGCTTCCTTCGAGCCGATGACGTCGAGCAGGAATTTCTGTCCGCAGTCGCGCAGCGACTGCACGACGAAGTCGATATTGGCCAGGCCGGCCGTTTCGCCGTCCTTCACCGCGACCGCGACGTGGTGCAGGCGCGGGCCGAAATTGCGCACGAAGGCTTCGGTGGGCGACTCGGTCAGCAGGTGGTTCATGAAATACGGGTGGTTGGCGGCGGTGAAGACCTTGGCCGGGCATTCGAGTTCGTTGTCGATGTGCACGCTCTTGGTGACGTTGGTCGAGGAGTTCTGGTCGGCGATGTCGTAGGAGCCCCAGTAGTAATAGCTCGACAGGGTGAGGTATTCGAGGATCGCGGCTTCGCGGTTCTGGCTGTAGATGCGGGTGGCGAGGTGGTCGATGGGCAGCAGCAGCGCGCCGATGCCGAGCCGCTTCTGCGTCGCCTTGGCGCCTTCGTAGGCGGCCTGCATGTCCTCGCGGATGCTGCTCCAGCCGAGCGCATAGACGCGGATGTCGGCCTCGGGGCGTTCCCAGTAGGCGACGATGTTGTGGGTGTAGGGGCTGGGCTTGACCACGGCCAGGTTGCCCGGCAGTTCCAGCTTGCGGATCTGGTCCTGGTTGAAGAAGCGGATGTCGCGCGCCTTCTGCATGTCGACCACGGCGTGCGCGTCGGTGACGCGCAGCACCTCGCCCATGTAGCGCGAGTTGGGCTTGACCGCGCCGATGGGGTAGACCTCGTTGAGGCTCCTGAAGATGCCCCGAACGTTGGGGTCCTTCACCTCGCGCACCAGGATGTCGGGCGCGCTCATGTCGATGCGCAGGATGTGGGTGAAGTGCGACTCGGATTCGAGCGTGACGAGGTAGTGGTACGGCGTCATCACGCACAGCTCGGCGACGTAGGCGAGCGAATGCGCGGGCTCGACGGTGATCATCAGCGCGTCGATCTGGCGGATGCAGTCGGT
>JAJZRT010000203.1 GCA_021802595.1 Pseudomonadota bacterium | reverse complement strand
CCGGCACACCCCAACAGGACCAGCGGGCCGGCAACAATCGTGGTGTAGCGCTTCATCATCCGCAATATCTCCCGTTTATTATTGGCCGCGCAATCGTTTTTCGACGTGCGGATAGAGTTTGAGCACCGTGACCTCCGCGCCCCGGCGCAGCACGACTTCGCTTTCGGTGATGCGCACCACGCGGGCGTCCTGGTAGCGTCCGCCCACGGCAAGCTCCTGGCCGCCGATGACGGCAAGTCTCTGCTTCCCGCGCCGCTTGATTGCCGTGAGTGAAATGCCGGGGCTGGCGCTGCCCTCGGCGGCAGGTGCCGCAGGCAGCGCCGTGGGGTCCGGCAGGTCTGCCCGGGCGCACGGTATCGTCAGCAGCGCGATCGCGGCACACAGCATCATACGCGCAGCCATGTTTCCTCCAGGCTCAGGGTGTGGACGATCAGGGTCAGCCTCAAATCGGGGCGGTCGGCTGTATCGAGCGTCGCCTCGACCCAGTTGAGATGCCAGGGCAAGGCCTCCAGGCGCTCGAGATAGGCGACCAGTCCGGCATAGGACCCGCTCACCGTAATCTCGAAACCGTGCCTATAGAACCCCGGCGGGCTTCCCTCGGCCGCACCCGGCAGCGATACGGGATGCGGATCGAGCGTCTTGAACGCGACAATCCGGACGCCAGACTGTCCGCGTACCACGTCCTTCAACACCTGGGCCATGCGCTCGGGCGGAATCAGAGAGCGCTCGCGCGCTTCAAGTTCGGCATTCAATCCGGCCAGTCGCGTTTCCTGCGCGGCCAGCGCCTCCCGCGCCGTCCGATCCGGATTGCGCCCGGTCTGGCTGGCCAGCAGTGTCTGCTGCTGTTCGATCTGCACCAATGCCGAACGCGCGCTTTGCAGGCGGTCATCGGCATTCCGAATGCGCTGTTGTCCCGCGTCGATCAACAGGATCTGCACCAGCGCGAGCGCCACCACCACCGCCGCAGCGAAAACGAACAGGCGTTCCCGCAGGCTCATCGTGCCGATACGCGAACCGATCTCACGCCATTTGTCACTGGCCATCGGATGCCCCCTTGTCTGCCGGGTTCTTCGGGCTGCCCGAATACAAGGCAAAATCGATATGCCCCGGCAATTCGGCGTGTTGGGGCTGGCCATCGCCTGCAGACTGCGCGAGGCCGGCATCCATGCCGGTGAATTTCATGCCTGCAAACGGCGCCTGTTTACCGAGTCGATCCATGTACGTCGTCACCAGGCCGACATTCAGGGCCGACCCCTTGAGTGCCACGTAGTCCGGCGAGAGGGTGAAGCCATTCAACCAGACGCCTTCCGTGCTGCTTTGCGCGAGCGCGCGCAAACGGGGGGAAAATCCGGCCGACGTGCTGTCGATGATGTTGCGCATCGACGCCAGCAGCGCCTCGCGTTGTGCCACCCGGGCCTGCGCTGCCTTGACGCGCTCCGTCAGGAGGGCGCTCACCGGCCGGGTCGCAGCCGCGCTCAGACGGTCCAGTTCCTGCTGCGCCGCCGCTTGCCGGGCTTCCTCCTGCGCGGCCCGTTTTTCGAGCGTATTCGCCCGGTAGGCCAGATACCCTCCCCATGCCAGCGCGACGGCCAGAATCAGACCCAGGCCCAGCGCCATTTCACGCAGGCCGAACGCATAGCGCTTCTTGAGCAGCAGCGGACTGATCAGATTGATCTGCTGGCTCATGGCTTGGTCTCTTCCATCCGCAATGCTGCGCCGATGGCATGGATGCAGTGCGGCGGCAGTGCGTTCGCATCCGGCAAGGCCGCGATATCCAGCACATCCGCAAGATCGAGCACCTTGACCGGCAAGGCAAGATTCCCTGCCAGGCCATTGCGCAAGCCCTCGACGCGCTCCATCGGAGCCAGCAACAGGTGATCGACGGGAATCCCGCCGAACTGGCGGTCGAAATGATCCAGGCTGCGCTGGATTTCCAGCGTCAGGCGTTCGAGCACGCTGTCCATGCCTTCGATTTCCAGCACGGCCGGATTCACACCCAGCGTGCGCGCCATGCACAACTCGCCATCCAGCGTCAGCGTCAGCAGGCCGCCGGTTTCAATGAACGAGAAGAGCGCCAGCGCGCGCCCCGGGGTTTCCAGCCGGGTGGCGAGATTGCGCTGGGCGGTTTCCATGATGTCGATGATGGTGAGGTTCAGGCCTGCGTTGGTCGCAAGCACGGCCTCCTCTGCCAGCAGGCTGTTCTTTGCCGCCACCGCAAATATCTGCCGCGCATGGCTCACATGCTCCGGATGCGGCACGTCCAGCACGTCCACCATACCGTCGTCGGCATGAAAATCGAGCATGTCCTGGATCTGCCAGCGCACCGCGGACTTGAGTTCATCGGCCGGCACATTCGGTGCATCAAGCAAACGCAGCCTGTAATCGGCCGGATTCAACACCAGGCTGACCGGGCCTTTGCCATGCAGGCGGGCCAGCGCCTCGCTCCAGTTGTCGCCCTTGACCGGCACCACGCCCGCAGCGAGCAGCTTGGGCACGGGCACCCTGCGGTCGACACGCGCATAGGCAATACGTCCGGGAAGACGCAAGTACGCGGTTAAGCCCTGCTCGCTTGCTCGGCGGAAAAGCTGCATGTGTCGGACCTGAAAATTTTTCTGAACTTAAATAAATAAGCCTTTGTTGTCAAAGGATTTATCCTGGATCAATACATCTCGCGCAGGTAAATCAGGGATTTGCTGCCGCGATACAGGCCGAAACTGGCCCGCGCCGCGGGGTTCTGGTCATACGCGCCAGCGCTCCAGCGCCCCTGCAGCCAGGTTTGCGAGGCTGCCGCAGCGGCTGTCACTGCGCCGCCCACGCAGGTGCTGCCGCTTGCCGTCGCACCCAGCTGGACGGTGAGATCGACGCTGCCGGTGTTGCCCGCACCCGGCGCGGAAAACCGCAGATTGCCCCGCCCCGCATTGAAGCGTCCGGACAGCGACACCGACGTCTCGCAGGGACTGAGGTTGCGCCGCCAGCCCGACAGCGCCACCTGGTTCGCGGCAAACTGGGTGCAGAAATCCGCCGTATTGAGGGCAAAGCCGCTGCCATTCCAGTAGCGTGTCTCGATCGGGACCGGCAGGCCGAGCAGTTCCGAACCCAGGGCATTGGTGAGGACCAGCTGGCCGAAGCGGATTTGATTGCCCGCGTCGAAGGCGATGCTCGCAAACAGCAAAGGCGTTGCAGTGTCGACGGTGCCGTTGCCGGACACGCCCGCCTCGGCGATGTCCTGGATGCTCATCGACAGGCTGACGTCCGCAGCGTAGGGCGCGACCGGGGTGGTGCGCACGAACGCGATCTCATCCGCCGCATTGGCAGTCAAGACGCCCGTCCCGCCGCCGCTGGCGGTGACGGTCGGCAGCCCCAGCAAACCGATATCCAGGTTGCCGGTGACGGGAACATAGGTTTGCACGGCCCCGACGGGGACGAGCTTCCACAGCGCGCCCGCATAGTTGAGCGTGGTCGCGCTGGCGGCATTTTTGGCCGTGATCGTGACTTGCGGCAGCGTGCGATAGCCGAACGGCTGGCCGGCATAGGTGAACGAGCGCGTTGCGCAGGTCGTGTCGTTGAAGGTCTTGAATACGGGAACGCTGGCCGCCGTCAGATCGAAATGGTCGGGCACGAAGCGGCCGACATTGAAGGCCGCCGATTCGATATTCATCTCGGCTGCGGTGGAGCCGTCGGCGGCATCCACCGCGGCAAAGCTGGCGTCCACCAGTTTCATGGTGAAGGCGCCGACCTCGGAATAGCGGGCGCCAGCGGTCGTCACCGTGCCGGACGCTGCAGACCAGGCGCCGGTAGTCATGACGCCGAGCGTGCAGCCCGCACCCGGCAGCACGCATCCGGTCAGACTGGCCGCTGGACTGCCGGCGTAATTCGCGGTCGCGACGCCGGTCGCGTTGTATGCCGTCGCGGCAATGCTGAATGGCTGGCCGGCCTTGTGCACATTGCCGCCGCTCGCCGCGGTGCTGGTGAGCGCACGCGCAGTGCCCGGCGTGACGCTGTCGTTATCGCTCACCGTCAGGCTGCTGAAACTCGCGGGCCGGATGGCGAAATTATCGGTCGAACACGCCGTGACTGTTGGCATCCCGGTCGCCGGATACGTCATGCGGACACGCGCATTGGGCCAGGCATCGGGGTCGCTGATGCCAGCGAAGGTCTTGCGGCCCTGATCCGCCGCCGCGAACGTGAGCGTCCCCAGCGGGCGAATCGTGGGATAGGCACTGCAACTGGCGGCGCCCGACGCGTCGACGAGTTCCAGCTTCACGTCGCCGGTGAACGCGGTTTCGACCGCCGTCCCGCCCGTCTTGAGCGCGACGATGGCGAGGCCGAAGGCACTGGCGGCGACCTTGGTATGGATCACGCCGGCCACGCTGCCTGCGGCGGTGCCGGTTTCGAACGCATTGAAACCGCTTGGCGCAGCGCCTGCGCTTCCTACCGTCAGCGTTGCCGTTGCCGCCGTGGCGTTGCCAGCACTGGTCGTGGCCACCGTCCCGCTGCTGTTGAGGTAGCTGCCTGCCACGGACGACGTCACCACCACCGACACCGTGCAAACCTTGTTGCCGCTCATTGAACCGCCGACAAAGCTCAGGGACGTACCCCCCGCCGCAGCCGTAACCGTTCCGCCGCAACTGGAACTGGCCGCCGGCGCTGCCGCGTTGGTGAGATTGGCGGGATAGGTGTCCGTAAAGGAAATGCTGCCCGTCGAGCCTGGAGGCGGCTTGTTGGCGATGGCAATCGTGAGCGTGCTGGTCCCGCCGACGGCAATCACGGCAGGGCTGAAGCTCTGGGTAACGGTGATACCGCCCCATGCGCCCGGAGAAAACACACTCGCCAGCGCCGCGACAAACAAGAACGCGAGGGGAAGCCGGTCAATGCGGTTCATGTTCATTTCGAGAAATTCGCCTGAATCTGCCGTTCGACATAATCCACCTCGCCGGGCGCACCTGACGTCGCAGTCGAGGTGATCTGGTAGACCGTTACCGTATCGGCACCATCGGTATACGGGCCGGATTGAACGCAACTGACGTTGACGGAAAATCCGGCAAGCGTTCCACCGAGCCCCGTCAGCGGGGTCGCGGCGGGCACGCACGAGGAATTCCGGAGCAGTTCCCACGCCCCCCATTCGATGCCGGCACGCGCCGCCAGATAGGCGCGCGTGCCCTGGACATCGAGCGCGCTGCTGATATGGCTGGTGCGCGACAGCGACACCATGTAGGCCGCCAGCGCGGCCAGGATGACCAGCAGGAAGATCGCGGTCGGCAGGACGAAACCGGATTCGGTGCGGGACGTGCGGTTCATGGCTGGTTGCTCACCTGGGTGGTCGCATACAGGCGCACGGTTTCGTTTGCCTGGCTCAGGCTCAGCGTCATGCTGACCAGGCCGCTGCGTTCGGTGACGCCGGGCTGGTAGTCGAAGCTGCAGCCGTTGACATGGGTGGCCAGCAGCGCCTGCGGGGTGCCGGCGGGGAACGCGGTGAGCTGGGAGGTGGAAATGGCATAGCCCCAGTAGCGCGTGAGCGTGCCCGTAGCGGGATTGCAGACATAGCTCACCGGCCCGTCGACGACCTGGAAGCGGCTGCCGGGCGACGCCAGCGGAAACTGCTTGGCGGCAATGGTGATGTTGCTCACGCTGCCGTTCGCACCGGCATAGGCGGCGAGCGTGTCGCCCGCCCACGCGTCGGCGCCGGGAATGCCGAGGTTGTACACGGCGATGCGGTCGCCGGCCTGCATCGCAATGGCCGGGCCGAGCACGTCGAAACTCGTGTCGGCCGTGGTGAAGTCGAGAATGTCGCCGCCGCCCTGCGCGCGATAGCGCCCGCCGCTACGGGTGCCGAGAAACTCCAGATAGAACGCGCCGCCCGCCGAAGTGACGCGCACGCTGTTGGGCAGCGCCAGCCGGATGTCGCGGCCCATGCGACGCAACGCGGTGTCGGCCGTGTCGGCCAGGCGTGCGCGGCGGTCCTGGGCAACGTAGCTCTCCAGCGGCGCGCGCAGGAACAGCGCCACCATCGACCCGATGATGGCGGTGATCGCGATGACGATGATCATCTCGATCAGGGTGAAGCCGGCCGCGTTAAAGGTTGGGCGCATAACGCGTGCGATAGCCGGAGAGGCTGACGCCCTGGTTGCCGGCGGCGGTAACGGTCACGATGACGAGCAGGGTCTCGCCGGCAGGAATGCCGTTGAAGGCGCCCGCCGGCTGCACCTGGACGGTCGCGGTGTAGCCGCCCAGCCCCGCGACGGCATTGCCGTTGAGGTCGACGATGCCGGCCATGGAAAAACCGTTGTAGTCGTTGACGTTGTCGAACGGCGTGAGGTTGGAATAACGCGTCTCCCCCGCTTCCGGCCCCATGACTTCTGGAGTGGTCGCGCACTGACCGGAATTTTGTGCCGTCTCCACATTGGCATCGTCGGGATCGCAATAGGTGTAGGGCTTGGCCAGCACTTCCTCGAGCAGCGATTCGGCGATGGCGAGGGCCTGCTTCCGCACCATGGGATCGGCGCTGGACCGCGCGTTCAGGCTGTAGACCGACAACACCCCGGTCACCGCGATGCCCACCACCACGATGAACACCAGCAGTTCGATCAGGCTGAGGCCGCGCTCATTAGTCGTGCACATAGCCGGTTTCCCGCTCGACGAACACATGATGCGTACCTGAGCCGTTGACCTGGATATCGAGTCGGGCTGCGATGTTCACGGGACGCCCGCTGGCATCGAAGTCGAGCGCTGCGACCGGGCTGGCAATCGCCACGCCGTTTGGCGCGCTGACCGTGTAGGGCTTTTCGCCGCCCGGCCCTGGCGCCGGGGTGGCGCAGGCCGCGTCATAGCACAGCGTGGCGTTGC